>JBMZCY010000006.1:0-5386 GCA_049613825.1 Planktomarina sp. | reverse complement strand
CCACCAACCAGCGCGTCATGGAACGGAGTCTCAATCGTTTCGGCCATCAGCAAATTCGGAATAGACACTGCCAGATGAATGTTCGCAGCCCACTCCACGGGCCCCGCATACAAATGCGGCGCCATTTGCGCGTTATAAACTTCAGCCAGAACAGCAATTTTCTTCGCCTCCCAAATCCCACCAGCGCGGCCCAGCGCAGGCTGTAGGATCGTCGCGGCACCACCCCGTAACACAGGGGCAAATTCAGCCTTCGTACACAAACGTTCGCCCGTCGCGATGGGGATCGAAACTGCTCCCGCAACCTTGGCCATTTCATTCACATTGTCCGGCGGAACAGGTTCTTCGAACCACAGCGGTGAATAAGGCTCTAACGCTTTGCCCAGCCGGATCGCGCCAGCAGTTGTAAACTGACCGTGGGTGCCAAACAGCAGATCCGCCTTGTCACCAACAGCGTCCCGAATTGCCTTACAAAACGCCACTGATTGAGTAATATCAGACATCGCAGGCATATGCCCGCCGCGCGCAGTATATGGCCCAGCGGGATCAAACTTCACAGCTGTGTATCCACGATTGACGGCATCCAACGCAGATTCAGCCGCCATATCCGGCGAAGTCCAGAAGTCGTCGATGTCGTGGTGCGGCAGCGGATACAGATATGTATACGCCCGTACCCGTTCGTTCATCCTGCCACCCAGCAAAGCCCAAACCGGACGGTCGCGGGCCTTGCCAAGAATGTCCCAACACGCAATTTCCAATCCTGAGAATGCGCCTATGACAGTCAAATCAGGCCGCTGCGTAAAGCCGGATGAATAGGCACGGCGGAACATCATTTCAATATTCTCGGGATTTTCGCCCTGCATGTGGCGTGCGAACACGTCCCCGATCACAGCTTTCATTGCGTCAGGTCCGACGGATGATGCGTAACATTCCCCAAAGCCTGTGATCCCGCAGGTTGTGGTCAGTTTCACAAATATCCAATACCGTCCGCCCCAGCCCGGTGCAGGCGGTGCCGTGACGATGATCTCAAGGTCTTGCAGTTTCATATCAAACCTCAGTCAAAAACGATGACATTACGTTTTGCTGCACCGGTTTTGGTGTCCTCAATCGCTTCGTTGATGTCTTCCAACGCCCATGTTCCAGAGATCAGTTCATCCAGCTTCAACCGCCCTTGGCGGTACAGATCAACGATCCAAGGAATATCCCGTTGGATCACCACATCCCCCATCTTGGATCCGATCATCGCCTGTCCCGCCGCGGCAAAGTTCACAGGTTCATACCGTGCCTCTGCGCCAGAATGCGTCATCCCGATCATAATAATCTTGCCACCCGGCGCCAGATAACGTGCTGCATCTTCGTATGCTTTCACAGCCCCGACTGTGACCATCACCACATCCGCGCCACGACCCATCGCAGCCTTCGCGGCACGCCATGGGTTTTCACCTGTGCCTAGCACCGCATCCGTCGCGCCGAATTCCATCGCAATATCCAGCTTGTCTTCCGTCATATCGACCGCCACAACCCGACGCGCGCCTGCGATCTTTGCCCCTTGGATCGCGTTCAGCCCAACGCCACCCGCCCCGATGACAACAACATCCTGCCCTGCCCGCAGTTGCGCTGCGTTCACGGCAGCACCCACGCCCGTAATCACACCGCAAGCGATCAGGCTGGCAACAGGCAGTGGGATATCTTCGCCGATCTGAACAACTTGGCGTTGGTCGACGACAACACGTTCTGCGAATGCACCACAGGCCATGGCTTGGTGCAGTTTTGATCCGTCGGGCATGGTCAGTGGGCCGTGATCGCCGTCATAAGGTGTTTCACAAGACGTAGGCTTGCCCCCTGCGCAAGACGGGCAGTTCCCACATGCACGGATCAAGGTGACCACAACTGAGTCACCCTCTTTCAAACCAACAACGCCATCCCCAACCGCAGACACGTGGCCAGCGGCTTCATGACCATAGACGGCGGGAAGTGATCCGCCCCATGCGCCTGCCGCATAAGTGATGTCGGAATGACAAATGGCGCAGGCTTTCAATGTCACTTCAACCTCACCCGGTTTCGGCGCCTTCAGGATAACATCTTCAATGGTGAAAGGTTTGCCAAATTCGTGGCAGACGGCGGCTTTGATGGTCGGCATAGGATGATCTTTCGTCTCAAGTTGATTCCAACGCTGACCATCCTACTGCGATCCGGCAAGTATTTTATTGCACCTTCGACCATGTTCCCTTTGGTCGCGACAAAAACAGGATCAGGCATAGAACCACGAACAGCATGCTGACCATGAACGGTGCGCCGGGTTGATAGACAGGCCCATCAGGGCGGGTCGCCGCAAAGAACACATAAGTCATCACCAACGGGGCCATCAACACGGCCAAAGACCGGATCGACGACACGATCCCCTGCACCTCGCCCTGCTGATCGTCGCGTGCCATTTTGCTGATAAGGCCCTGCAACGTCGGCACCACCATAGCACCCATGGCTGCAATCGGGGTCAGCACCATGACCAGCGGGCCAGATGTGACGAATGCCAGCAAGGTGAACATGATCAAGCTAAAGAAAAGCCCAAAGATCAGTACTTTGCGTTCGCCAAAGGCCGGGATGATTTTGCGGATCAGATATCCTTGTACAAACGCGATTGAGATACCGAAGCCTGCAAGGGAATAGCCAATCATTTCTGGCGACCAGTCAAAGCGTTCTTTGGTGAAATAGGCCCAAATCGCAGGATACGCAAAGAACGCAAAGTCATAGAGGAAGAACAGGAGCAGCAAGCGGCCCAAACCAGCCAGTTTCTTGATCTGCATCAAAGCTCCAACCGGATTCGCCCGGCGCCAATCGAATTTGCGGCGAATTTTGCCTGTGACAGTTTCAGGCAAAACAAAAATACCCAGCATTAGGTTCATACCCGCCAAAGCGGCGGCTGCAAAGAACGGTGCGCGGAAATCAAAATATCCCCCCAACAAGCCACCAATCAATGGTCCCAAGATGAAACCGATCCCGAATGCCGCGCCCAAAATACCAAAGTTGGCCGCTTTTTCTTCGGGAGTGGATACATCCGCGATAAATGCCGTTGCCGTTGATTGCGTGGCCGAAGCAATTCCAGCAATCACCCGAAGCAGCAGCAACAACCAGATCGAATTCGCCAAGCCCATAATCAGGTAATCCACAGCAATTACAGCAGTCGAAAAGATCAAAATCGGACGCCGCCCGTATTGATCTGACAATGAGCCCAGTGTTGGTCCCACAAGAAACTGGATGGCCGCAAACATCGTGGTCAGAACCCCGCCCCACAGGGCCGCATTTCCCAGATCACCACCGTTCACATGCTGCAAAAGATCCGGCATCACCGGCAGGATCAACCCGATCCCCATCGCATCAATAATCAGCGTGACGATGATAAACGTAAAAGCAAGGCGTCGGTTCATGGGGATGTGCTTTCTGTCGATGTGACAGGCATAGGCCCGTTGCAGCAGTTAGGGAAGATGATCTTGCTGTCGAAGAAACGCAGTCAGAATTTCTGCGTATCGTTCTGGCGCATCAATTGCTGGGATATGACCGGAATTTGGCAGCACCTTCATTTGCGCCCCTTCGATCAGGTCGCACGTTTCGCGCACCATGTCGGCAGGCGTCGCTTGATCCATACCGCCCGCAATGCAAAGAACAGGAAGGCGCAGTACAGATGTAGGGCTTATGAAATCAGTCCCCTGAATGGCTGCCGCGCATCCAGTATAGCCATCCACAGATCGCGACGCCAACATATCATGCCAAGGCTGGACATCGTTATTTGCAAGGAACTTTGGCGAAAACCAGCGTTGAAGGATTTGAGGGGCCATTGCCTTCATGCCTAATGCGCGGATTTCTTGAATACGATCCTTCCACATCTGACGCGTTCCAATGCGAGCGCCTGTATTTGACAGGACCATCGCCTTGATCAGATCAGGGCGTTTCGTAGCCAAGCCTTGCGCGATCATCCCACCTATCGACAGGCCAACAAAAGCAATGTCCCGAACCGCCAGATGTTCGATCAAACCTTCCACATCTTTGATAAGGGTGCCCATCGAATAGGGGGGCTTAGGCACATCACTTTGACCATGTCCCCGTTTGTCATAACGGATGATCCGCAGACCTGCAGGCAGGTGCGACACCATTTGATCCCACATCGCAGTCGTGGTTCCCAGTGAGTTGGCAAACATCACCACAGGACCGTCCTTTGGCCCTTCGTCAGTATAATATAGACGCACATCAGGCAGATCACAAAACGGCATAAGGCATCCTTTCAGGGGTTCCGCGATGGACCCTGCCATGGTTTGATCACAGCGAACAGAAGGAAACGCCATGCCGATCACGACCTGCATCTTCGACGCTTACGGAACACTTTTTGATGTGAATGGTGCCGCACGCATGGCGGCACAAGACACGCCTGCATTGGCAGCGGTCTGGCCCAAACTAGCCACAGACTGGCGTGCGAAGCAGCTGCAATATACATGGCTGCGCGCGATCACAGGTGCCCATGATGATTTTTGGCAAGTGACACAAGACGGTTTGGACTGGGCGATGGAGGCATCGGGTTTGGATGATCCCGTCCTGCGCAACCGTTTGCTGGCTTTGTACCGCGAACTACCTGCTTATGACGAAGTGCCAGCAATGCTGGACGCGGTGAAGGCGGCGGGCATGAACACGGCCATCTTGTCGAACGGCTCACCTGATATGTTGGAAGCGGCAGCTGCCTCAGCGGATCTAACGCTCGATGCGCTGTTGTCTGTAGAAACCGTTGGCATCTACAAACCGGATGCCCGTGTTTACGATCTGGTTGGGCAACATTTTGGCTGCGCAAAGGACGAAGTCCTGTTCGTGTCTTCAAACGGGTGGGACGCAGCGGGCGCGACGGGCTACGGGTTCCAAACTGCATGGGTGAACCGTGCGGGAGACCCTATAGACCGGATGCCATGGAAACCTAAGACTGTGCTAACCGATCTCACATCAATTCCAGAACTGGCGGCAAAGATATGAAATTTACATCCTTTGATGGCACAGAACAGTATTACACCGATACCGGGTCAGGGACGCCGATCTTGTGCCTGTCTGGCCTGACCCGCAACAGTAACGACTTTCGCTTTGTCGCCCCGCAGCTTGCCGGATACCGGATGATCACAATGGATTATCGCGGGCGGGGACAGTCCGATTGGGCGGACCCTGCCACCTACACAATCCCGGTCGAGGCGCAGGATGCGCTGGCCCTGCTGGATCATTTGCGGATTGAGGCCGCAGCCATCATCGGCACCTCACGCGGGGGACTGATTGCGATGGGGTTGGCAGCGATGTTCAAGCAGCGGTTGTTGGGGGTGTGTCTGAACGACATCGGGCCGGTGATTGATCCGTCCGGGATGGA
>JBMZCY010000005.1:0-23685 GCA_049613825.1 Planktomarina sp. | reverse complement strand
GAAGTTGACGAATGCAGCCATTTCGAAAACTGCTGTCAGGATATCTGGAGCGTTCGATTTCAAAGACGCCGCATTGCTCAGTTGAAGCGTGACGGTATCACCTACATCGACCTCTACATCTGACATTGTTTCGTCCAAACAGGTCATGCAATCAATCCAAGCATCTAAATTGCGTCCATAGAAATCTGGAAACCCAAATGCTTTTGCAAAAGTATCGTGGAACGATGGTAGGTTTGTAATTTTAGCACAATCAACTTCGACAATTTTAGTCATCGCGGCACTCCGGTTTCATATCTGGGTCGAAGATGACTGATCCATCAGCAAAGAAAAAGCCCGGGCAACATATGCTGCCCGGGCCAACTGATTGAGGGGTATTGAGAGGGAGAGGAAGTATCCTCAATCAGCCTTTGGAAAATTCGGGGTAGGCTTCCATGCCCAACTCGGTGGTATCAAGGCCCATAATCTCGGCCTCTTCGCTGACGCGGATGCCCACGGTCAGTTTCAGGATGTACCAAACGATCCCGCCGATCACGAAGGTGAAGGCGGCGTAGGCTGCGATGCCTGTCAGCTGTGCGCCCCAGTTGCCGGTGTAGAAGGCGACTGCCAATGTACCCCAGATCCCTGCGAACAGATGGACCGGAATTGCGCCAACCACATCGTCGATTTTCAGCTTGTCCAACAATGGCACTGTGAAGACCACGATTGCGCCACCGACTGCACCTGTCAGCAATGCGCCAAACAGCGATGGTGTCAGTGGTTCTGCGGTGATGGACACCAGACCAGCAAGACAGCCGTTCAGGATCATCGTCAGGTCAGGCTTTTTGTACAGCAGTTGTGTCAGAACCAATGCTGTCACAGCACCTGCTGCTGCGGCCATATTTGTGTTGGCAAAGATGCGGGAAATGTCGGTGACGTCGCCCACTGTGCCCATCGCCAGCTGCGATCCACCGTTGAAGCCGAACCAACCCAGCCACAGAATGAATGTGCCCAATGTTGCCAGTGCCAGGTTGTGACCCGGGATCGGGTTAACGCGACCGTTTTTGTATTTGCCTAAACGTGGACCCAAGATCAATGCGCCTGCCAAGGCTGCCCAGCCGCCGACCGAGTGTACGATGGTGGAACCCGCAAAATCGGAAAAGCCCAAGCCATCCAACCAACCGCCGCCCCATTTCCAAGACCCTGTGATCGGGTACATAAAGCCGGTTAGGATGATGACAAAGATCAGGAATGGCCACAGCTTGATACGTTCCGCCAGTGCACCGGATACGATGGATGCGGTTGCGGCCACGAACATCAATTGGAAGAAAAAGTCGGACCCACGGGATGCATAGCCAAGGTCAGCGTCTGCTGCAGCCAGTCCAACAGGTTCCAGCGATGTGACGCTAAAGAACGGACCCAGCCAGCCCGCGATGGACCAACCGTCGCCGGGGTACATCAGGTTAAAGCCGACCAGCCAGTAGGTGATTGCCGCGATTGAAAACAGTGCCATGTTTTTGGTCAACTGCATCGTGACGTTCTTGCCGCGCACAAGGCCGGCTTCCAGCATGGCGAACCCGGCGGCCATCCAGAATACCAAGAACCCGCCGATCAGGAACAGCAGGGTTGTTAGAATATAGGGGCCGACTTCATCCATTGTCGGGACGGCGTCTTGGGCCAAAGCAAAGGTGGGCAGAATTGCCAGGCCTGCGGCCAAGGGAAGGAATTTTTTCAGTGTCATTGTGTGAGTCCTATCCGTTTGACGCTTACAGCGCGTCTTCGTTGGTTTCGCCGGTGCGCACGCGAACAGCGGCCTGCACGTCGAGGACGAAAATCTTGCCGTCGCCGATTTTATCGGTCTTGGCGGTTGTGGTGATGGTGTCGACCACTTGGTCCGCCACATCGTTATTCACGACGATTTCCAGTTTGACCTTCGGCACGAAATTCACGGCGTACTCCGCGCCTCGATAGATTTCGGTGTGACCGGACTGTGCGCCAAAGCCTTTGATTTCAGTGACCATCATACCTGATACGCCGATACTGGTTAGCGCTTCGCGCACCTCTTCCAATTTGAACGGTTTGATCGCAGCAATTACTAATTTCACGGTGTTCCCTTTCCTTACGGTTGTGGGGTGTCTGCCCGGGGAGGGGTGGGCATAAGAAAAAGCTATCGTCACAGCTGATGGATGGGAGGGATTTGGGTGTTTTGAAACGTGCTGCGATGCAGAAATTCAAAACTTACGCACAATAATTCATCAAGTGCTATATTTTGGGCAAAGTGAGAATCCGCCGATGCGCGAACACCCGCCTGACAGGGAATTCGAAACCCGTTAGGATGGCTGCAAAATTATAAGAACAAGCAGTGATGACCCAGAAACGACCCTCATTGAAAGCGCCCAAACGGGCGACAAAGCCCCTTGTGAAAAAGCGGGGCAAGGCCAAGTCCGCAGGCACGGGCCGTATCCGTCGTGGAATGCTGGGATTGTTGTTGCTGCCGTTCCGTATTTTATGGGGGTTCATGTGGCGCTCCGCGCTGCTGGTCACGGCTTTGGTAGGGCTGGGTGTTCTGTATTTTTCCAGCCAGCTGCCGCCTGCGATTGATCTGGTCGATGGACGTGCAAAAGGGTCGGTTACCTTGCTGGATCGTGACGGGCAGGTCTTCGCTTGGCGCGGGGATCAGTTTGGCGGGATTGTGACCGCACAAGGGGTCAGCTCATCGCTGCGTAATGCGGTTGTTGCGACAGAGGATAAGCGGTTCTATCGTCACTTTGGCCTGTCCCCCCGTGGGATTGCATCGGCAATTCGGATCAACCTGCGCAACGGACGGGGACCTTTGTCAGGCAACGGTGGGTCCACGATCACGCAGCAAACGGCGAAACTGCTGTGCCTTGGCGTACCGTTCGATTCCGAAGTTTGGGAGTCCGAGCGTAAGTATGAACGCGACTGCCGCCGCACGACCCTGTGGCGCAAGATCAAAGAAGCGACCTTCGCCATGGCGATGGAGGCACGGTATTCCAAAGACGAAATCCTGACCATCTACCTGAACCGCGCTTTCCTTGGTGCAGGTGCGCGTGGGTTTGAGGCGGCGTCGCAGCGGTATTTCGGCCTGTCCGCGACCCAAGTCGATGTGCGTCAGTCTGCGATGTTGGCGGGGTTGCTCAAGGCACCGTCCCGCTTGGCCCCGACGCGCAATCTGACTGCTGCCCAGAACCGTGCGCAGGTGGTCATTCAGCTGATGGAAGAACAGGGTTATATCACCAAGGGTGAGGCGGAATTTGCCGCTGTAAAACCCGCTGAACTGTCCCCTGCGGCTGCGGCCAAGGCGGGCGGGTATTTCGCGGATTGGGTGATGTCGTCGGGTCCTGAATACTTTACCCGCAACACGACAGAAGATGTGATTATCCGCACTACGCTGGATCCGGGCATTCAGAAGATCGCTGAAAATGGTCTGGCGCATGTGTTCGAAACCAAAGTCAGCGAAGAATCAAAGGCACAGGCAGCTGTGGTGGTCATGTCTGCTGATGGTGCTGTGCGCGCCATGGTGGGTGGGCGGGACACGCAAGTGGCTGGTGCCTTTAATCGTGCCATTCATGCAAAGAGGCAGACGGGATCAACTTTTAAGCCGTTCGTCTTCGCCACAGCGTTAGAACTGGGGTATGGACCGAACGACAAAATTCGGGACGAAGAAATCACCATCAACATTCCCGGATCAGGTCCCTGGCGCCCCACAAATTATACGAACGATTTTAAAGGAAACGTGACGCTGACTCGTGCCTTGGCACAATCCATTAACATTCCAGCGGTCAAATTGTCCGAGGCCGTGGGCCGAGATCTGGTTCGCAAAGTGGCGACAGATTTTGGCATTCAAAGCAAACTTGCCGATGGTCCCGCCTTGGCGCTGGGCGCATCAGAAAGCACATTGTTGGAAATGACTGGGGCCTATGCGGGCTTTTTGAACGGGGGATCATCCGTAACGCCCTACGGTCTGTCCGAGTTACGTTTCCAAGGGGATAGCGAAGCCCTGATCGGCCAAGGCGGTGGCATCGGCGAACGTGTGATCAGTGAAGCATCGGCCCGCACACTGACCCGCATGATGTTCGAAGTGATCGAGAACGGCACAGGCAGGCGGGCCCGCATTCAGGGTGTGCAGGTGGCAGGTAAGACGGGCACCACGCAGGCGTCCCGAGACGCGTGGTTTATCGGGTTCACGTCCGATTATGTGGTCGGCGTTTGGATGGGTAATGACGACAATAAACCGCTGCGTCAGGTCACGGGCGGATCGCTGCCTGCAGATATTTGGCGTGAAGTAATGTCCGGCATTGTCGCACAACATCAGCCCGGTCCTTTGCCGATGGATACTATTGCGGCACGCAACCCTGCTCCTCAGGTCGTGCAGGCGCCAGTGCCTGTACCAACAGAAAACCCCTCAGAACCGAACGGGCTTGAGGGGCTGATATTGGACACGTTGTCCAATATTCTGGGTGGCAATTAAGACTTAACCCAAGTTGCGCAAATCCCGTGCAAGGCGGGAGACGGACCCACCGCGTTGATCAAGCAGTGCGCCGATTTCTGTGCGTTCTGTCGTGACAAGGCTGATACCTTCGACCAAAAGGTCGATGAATTTTGGCGTACCGGACCGGTCCCAAACGCGGAAGGTTACGTCGACAGTGGATTTGCCCGGCACTTTCGCCTGTGAAGACACTTCTACAAACCGCCCACGATCACGGGCGCGGCCAACAGTGATTGCGCCGCCTTTGAAATCTTGAAACTGTGCACCGTATTTGCGGGAAAGGTATCCCTGCAACGCAGTGGAAAACGCAGCGAGATCAGCATTGGATGTGGAACGCGCCACTGGCCCCAGCACAGATCGTGCGATTACGGGCATGTCTGCGGATTGGGACAGGATACGTTCAAAGCTGCGTGCGGCTGCGGACTTGCTGCCCGCAGAATTCACGATCCCCATGATTTGGCCAACCACGGTTTGTACAAATGATTGCGCGCCGCCAGTTGACAGGGCAAAGGCAGGTGTTGCTGCGACCGCAAGGGTGGTGGCTAGGAAATGGCGACGTGTAAACATTGGAAACCCTCCGAAACTCTTATTCTACAAGATAGATATCGTCATACAAATCATCAAGCGCTGCATCAGACTCATCCCCCAATTCAAATCGGCGGTTTTGCAGATAGATCGACCGCGCTTGCGCATAACTATCAGCACTTTCATACAGAACGCCGTCAATTTGGCCACCCAACTGATGACGGGCCTGCACAATCTCGCCCACGCGAGCACCTGTGCGGTATGTGCTTTCAGGGCTGCCGATCACATAGGACAGCGGATCAAGGATCATATCGACGATCAGGCCTGTTGTTGCGCGTTGTGTCGACGGGCCGAGCACGGGCAGTTCGACATAGGCCCCTTCTGGCGCACCCCAAACGTACAAGGTTTCGCCGAAATCTGTGTCGACTTCTTCCAGTCCCATGACCGTGGACGGGTCAAAGATGCCGCCAATCCCAGCGGTTGTATTGATCGTAAAGCGTAACAGGTTTTTCCCGGCCCCCAAGAAATCGCCTTGCAGCGTGTTGTTCAAGAACTTGCTGGGCAGGCTAAGGTTGGACGCAAAATTCGAAACGCTGTCTTCGATCGGATCAGGCAACACAGCATCATACCCTTTGGAAACAGGGCGCAAAACATTCCTGTCCAGACCCTTGTTGAAAGCATGAACGCCGCGATTTGCCCCTTCAAAAGGATCGTGCGTCGAAACACCTGCGGGGGCCACGCTGCACGCGGATAGGCCGAGGGTGGCGAGTAAAACAAAAGCGAATGAATTGGTGCGAAAAGTCATATCAATGTCCGTATTGGTCCAAAATGATGTAGGTTGTTGCCGCCTGTTCGGCAAATGGTAAGCATTTGTGATGTATTTACTGTGACAAACGGGTGACAAAACCAAGGAACACAGTGATGAACACGTCAGGTGGAAAAGAGTTGCGTCTGCTGCGCCGGAAATTTAACGGCCTGTATGTTTGGATCGCAGTGTTCAGCTTGTTTATGAACGTGCTGATGCTGACGGGGCCGATCTATATGATGCAGGTCTATGACCGTGTATTATCCGCCAAATCGGAAGCGACGTTGGTGGCGTTATCATTGGTTGTCGTTTTCCTATACACCGTAATGGGCAGTTTGGACATTATCCGCAGCAGGGTTCTGTCGCGTATCGCGGGTCGCTTTCAGTCGGCGATGGACGGGCGCGTGTTCAAAGCGACCATGACGTACACGTCCGAATATCCTATGTCCAAACCCCACCCCGGCCTTCAAGATCTAGAGGCGGTTCAGCGTTTGATGTCGTCCCCTGCGATCAGTGCATGTTTCGATCTGCCGTGGGTGCCATTGTTTCTGGTGGCGCTTTGGGTGTTCCATCCCTTGCTGTTTGCACTGGCGTTGTGCGGTGGATTGGTCCTGATTATGATGTCGGCACTGAACCAAAGGCTGGGTCAAAAACATACTATTGATGCGGTATCATCCTCAGGACAGGCCCATCATACGGCAGAAACCATGCGCCAGAATGCGGATGTGATCCGAGCGATGGGCATGTCAGAAAAGGCCCTGTCAAGGTGGCGGGTTTTCCGGGATGAGGCTTTGTACAAAGGGCTGCAAGGCACGGATATTGGGGGCGGTTTCACCAGTGTTTCCCGCTCGCTTCGTTTGATGTTGCAGTCGGCTATGCTGGGCCTTGGGGCGTGGTTGGTGCTACACGGAAATCTGTCGGCAGGGGCTATGATCGCGGCGTCTTTCCTGTTGGGCCGCGCATTGTCCCCTATCGAGGCATTGATTGGTCAATGGGTGCTGATCCACAGGGGCCGCGCGGCGTGGGCGTCGCTTACGGAATTGCTGGAAAATATTCCAGAACCGACACCGGCTAAGGGCAAGTCTAGACCGACCGCACATCTGCAAATTAAGGAGGCGACGGTGATCCCGCCGGGAGAACGGCAAGCGATTTTGCGCATGATCTCGTTCGATCTGGAACCGGGACAGGCGTGTGGCGTGATTGGACCGTCTGGTGCGGGCAAATCATCACTTGCGAAAACGCTGACCGGCCTGTGGCATCCTGCTGCGGGATCTGTGCGGTTGGACGGGTTGTCCTTGGATCAATACGGGGAAGATACGTTGGGGCGGCATATTGGGTATCTGCCGCAATCTGTCGGGCTGTTTGATGGAACAATTGCCCAGAACATTGCGCGGCTTGCAGACGAACCAGATATGAAGAAAGTTCAGTCCGCCGCCGCGCGGGCCGGTGCGTTAGAGATGATCAATGCGCTGCCTGACGGGTTCAACACCGTCGTGCGCAGTCATCAGCATCAACTTTCAGGTGGGCAAGTTCAGCGCATCGGCCTTGCGCGCGCGCTGTTTGGGAACCCGATCCTTGTGATCTTGGATGAACCGAATGCAAACTTAGACAACGATGGCACTGCTGCGTTGAATGCTGCCATCAAAGATTTGAAGAAACGCGGATGCCTGACCCTTGTAATGGCCCACCGCCCTGCAGCCATTCAGGAATGTGATGTATTGTTGATGATTGAAAACGGTGTCCGAAAGGCCTTCGGCCCAAAAGAACAGGTCTTGCGTAAGGTCGTGCAAAACCATGCCCGGATTGGTGTTCCTTCCAGCATTGGCGGTGCGGCATGAATGGCGTCAGCATGAAGGGTGATTGGGGCATTGGCCGCCTGTTGACCAAAGGCTTGCTTGTGTTGGTTGTTCTGGTCTTCGGGTTTGGCAGCTGGGCTGTGTTTGCCCAAATCTCGGGTGCGGTGATTGTGCCTGCGCATGTTGATGTTGGGGCAAACCGGCACACCCTGCAGCATCCGCGCGGGGGCAAGGTTGTGGCCGTTCATGTCAAAAACGGGGAACGTGTTGTGGCAGGGCAGGAGCTGCTGCAACTGGATGCAGGCCAGATGCAAACGGAACATGCAATCTTACAAGGTCAACGTGCCGCCCTTCTGGCCCGCCACACCCGGCTGCTAGCGGAACAAAGCAACAGTGACCTGATTTTCCCGGCTGAATTCATAACGCTAACGGCGGCATTGCCGGACGTCACAACCATTCTGGAAAACGAACGCAGTTTGTTCGACGCGCAAAATGACCTGCAAACACAAGCCTTGGCGCAATTGGATCAGCAGCGCCGACAGCTTACTATTCAGCGTGATGGGATATTGGCAGAACGCCGCGCGGTGCAAAGCCGCTTTGTTCTGGTCGCTGCCACATTGGAAGATCAACAAGCGCTGCTGCGAAAAGGACTCACACAGGCGGAACGCGTGTCTAATCTTGCGCAACAATCTGCGATGTTAGAGGGCGATTTGGCTCGTCTGGAAACCGCATTTGCAGATGTGGGCGCGCGGGAATCCCAAGTGTCGCTTGATGCGTTGCGACTGAAATCCGATAGATACCAAAAGGTTGTCGCGGAATTGTCCGACACTGATATCCGCCTTGTCGGGTTAGAGGAACAGCTGCGTGCTTTGTCTACAGGCATTGCAGCCCAAAAGATCACAGCGCCTATTGATGGTGTCATACACGGCATGGGTTTCACTGTCCGAGGTGCAATTATCCGTCCAGGCGAACCGATTTTGGAAGTCTTGCCCATCAATGAACAACCCCGCGCTGTTGCCAGTTTGAAACCGGCACACATTGATCAGGTTCATTTGGGTCAATCCGTTTCTTTGCGCCTGCCTGATTTGGGCAACCGCAATGCCCCCGAACTGCAGGGCACTGTAACGCATATTTCAGCTGATGCATTTGTAGATCAAGGATCAGGGCAAAGGTTCTATCGGGTGAATATCGATATTCCCAAAGACAGCATGGTAGAATTGGGTGACGCAAACCTACTGCTGCCGGGAATGTCTGTTGAGGCGTTTTTGCATACAGGGGCCAAACGTCCCATTGCCTATTTAACGGACCCGTTTCTGGATTATTTTCGCAAAGCGTTTCGCGAACGGTGATGGGTCTTTCCCTGGCTTTGGTTTCCGCCTATCCATGATCCAAACATAACAAAACCGGAGCGTCCGATATGTCTGGAAAATTCGAAACCCGCCTTGCTGAACTGGGCATCACATTGGCTGAAGCGCCAGCGCCTGCTGCGAACTATGTGCCTTTTGTGCAAGTTGGTGATCTTGTCCATGTGTCTGGCCAAATCAGTCAAAATGCAGACGGATTTATCACTGGCAAAGTTGGTGCAGACCTGACCACTGCCGAAGGTGCGGCAGCCGCCAAGACCTGCGCGATTTCACTTTTGTCACAAGTTAAAGCAGCCTGTGGCGGCGATCTGGATCGTTTGGTGCGGGTGGTGAAGTTGGTTGGATTCGTGAACTCCAATGGTGATTACACAGAACAGCCAATGGTCGTAAACGGTGCGTCTGATTTCATGGTCGAGGCATTGGGCGATACCGGCCGCCACGCACGTTCTGCCGTGTCTGCGGGGGCTTTGCCTTTTAATGTCGCGGTTGAAATTGAAGGCATTTTCCAGATCAAATGATCCATCTTCCTGCCGGATACACCGACCGCCCTTTTGCGCATCGTGGCCTGCATAACCGCGACGCCGGTATCATTGAGAACAGCTTGTCGGCAATTATGGCCGCCGTTGAGGCGGGCTATGGCATCGAAATTGATGTGCAACTGTCATCGGACAAGGTTCCGATGGTGTTTCACGACTATTCGCTGCAGCGTCTGACGGGGCAGGTTGGGGTGATCCAAAAAACACGGTCTGACGATTTGGAACAGATGGTCCTGACCGATGGCATCGACACAGTCAGATCCTTGCAAGAGGTTCTGACAATGGTCGAGGGTCGTGTTCCGCTGTTGATCGAAATTAAGGATCAAGACGGAAACATGGGCCCAAATGTTGGCGCGTTGGAGCGTGCGGTGGCTGCTGACCTTGAAGGTTATGTTGGCGATGTGGCCATCATGTCGTTCAACCCACATGCCATCGCGGCGTTTCGGGAATATAACAAGACGTTGCCGGTCGGATTGGTCACTGACCCTTATGACCCTGCAGACTGGCCGACAGTGTCAAAGGATCGTTTGGCAGAACTGGCAACAATCCCCGATGCAGCACCTTTGGGATGTTCATTCATCAGCCATAATGTTGATGATTTGCAGTCAGACGCCGTTGCCGCACAAAAATCCGCAGGTCTGGCGATCCTATGCTGGACTGTAAAATCCGCCAAGGTCGAGGCGCGTGCGCGACAAATCGTCGATACGGTCACCTTTGAAGGCTACGCCGCTTGACCATTTCATCCTGTGGCACAGGCGTTATTGGGTGCAACAATAAGATGGTGCCCCGTGTCTGACGAAGCCAAAATCGAAGTCGAAGTGTTCGCGTCTTTGTCCGCCATAGGCGCGGCGGATTGGGATGCCTGCGCTGCTGGTCAGGCATTCGATCCCTTCACCACGCACCGGTTTCTGAAGGCATTGGAAGACAGCGGTTCTGTTGGCACAGGCACGGGTTGGGACCCGCGCTATCTGGCGGCGCGTGCGGATGGTGAATTGATTGCCGTGACACCGCTGTATGTGAAATCCCACAGTCAGGGTGAATACATTTTCGATCACAATTTCGCGCAGGCCTACGAACAGTCGGGCGGGCGGTATTATCCGAAATTGCAGATTGCAGTTCCCCACACGCCCGCCACCGGCCGGCGGTTCTTGGTGAAGCCGGGGTATGAAGTCATGGGGCAGGCGGCCCTTGTTCAGGCTGCCGTTCAGATCGCGGCTGATAACGAAATCGCGTCATTGCATGTGACGTTTTGCACGGAAGATGAAGCAGTGTCTGGCAAGGCAATGGGTCTTTTGCCCCGCGCGTCGCAGCAGTTTCATTGGGTCAATGACGGGTATCTGGATTTCGATGCATTCCTCGCCTCGCTTTCCAGTCGCAAGCGCAAGAATATCCGCAAAGAACGGGCGGCGGCGCAGGGGTTTGGTGGGACGATCCATGCGTTGACGGGCGATCAGATTGAACCGCATCACTGGGACGCGTTCTGGATCTTTTATCAAGACACAGGCGCACGCAAATGGGGCACGCCCTATCTGACCCGTGCATTTTTCGACGAAGCACAGAAATATCTGCGCGACGATATGCTGTTGGTTCTGGCCGAACGGAATGGCGCGTATGTTGCGGGTGCGCTGAATTTCATCGGCGGGGAAACTTTGTTCGGGCGTTATTGGGGGTGCGTCGAAGATCACCCCTGCCTGCATTTTGAGCTTTGCTACTACCAAGCCATCGGATATGCGATCCAGCACGGCTTGAAACGGGTCGAGGCTGGGGCGCAAGGATCACACAAACTGGCCCGGGGATATTTGCCTGTACCGACCCATTCGTTGCACTATTTCCCTGATGCGGGATTCGCGGATGCGGTGGCCCGCTATCTGGACGCGGAACGTGACGCTATTAGCGAGGATATCGAAATTATGACCAGCTATGGCCCCTTCAAGAAACCCAACGTCGAGGAACAGGAATGACCTTAGCGGCTGATATCGAAACCTTGGAACAAAATGGCTGGTCCCGTGTTCAAGATCGTGAAGCGATCACTAAGACCTATCAATTTAAGTCGTTCAAACGCGCGTTTGGGTGGATGACACAGGCCGCGATTTGGGCGGAAGTGTTGAACCACCATCCCGAATGGGAAAACGGCTATGGCCGTGTGACCGTTGTTCTGACCACCCATGACACGGGCGGTCTGACGGACCTTGATGTGAAACTGGCGCAAAAGATGGATGCGATTTAGATGTTACAAGACTTACTGAATACTCCGATTTACAATGGCCAAATGGCTGGGGATTTCCTGACACTTGAATTTCTGGGGACAGTGATAGGCTCGGTTCTGGGCGCGATCCTTTTGCTGTTCGTCGGGTGCGTGGTTGCTGGATGGGCCGGGCGTCGTGTACGTAAGATGGGCGAAAAGCACGCGCACCTAGATTATACGCTGTTCAGTTTTCTGGGAAATATTCTGCGATATTCGATCATCGGTCTGACGCTGATTATTGCCCTGAACACGTTCGGCATTCAGACGACATCTATCGTTGCAGTTGTCGGTGCGGCCGGTCTGGCGATTGGTCTGGCCCTGCAAGGCACGCTGTCGAATATCGCGGCGGGTGTGATGATCGTGTTTTTCCGCCCGATCAACGTCGGCGATTTTGTCGAAGTTGGTGGGGAAATGGGAACGGTGAAGGATATTTCGTTGAATTTTACAGAGCTTGCTTCGGTGTCAAACGTGCAGATCATTATCCCGAATAGCGAAGTGTGGGGCAACGTCATCACCAACTATTCCATCTATGATACGCGCCGCGCGGAATGGACGTTCGGGGTTGGCTATGGCGTGAATTTGAAGAACGCTGAAACCATCATTCGCGATACGATCATGGGGGACGTGCGGTCTCTGACTGCCCCGGCGCCGTTCATTCAGGTAAATAACTTGGGTGATAGTTCCGTCGATTTTCTGGTGCGTGTCTGGGTGTCGTCTGCGGATTACTTCGCCTACCAAGCCGACATGAAACGTCAGGTGAAAGAGGCACTGGACCGAGGTGGCATCGAGATTCCGTTCCCAACCCGCACCATGGTGCAGGCTGGGTAAATCGGTCTATTTAGACGGCGTCCAAAAGGGCTTCGCCGCCGGAAATGTCGCATTCTCCGGGGTTGGATTCTTCGTTCAACGCGGTGATGACGCCATTGTCGACCAACATTGCATAGCGTTTGGAACGGGACATCAGGCCAACAGGTGGGGCTGTGAATTCCATGCCCAAGGCTTTGGTGAATGATGAATCGCCATCGGCCAATAGCGTCAGACCAGCGGCAGTTGCACCGGTGGCTTCGCCCCACGCTTGCATGACGAATACGTCATTGACGGACACGCAGATGATTTCATCCACGCCTTTTGCCATGAACTGATCTTTCGTGCGAATGAACGATGGGACGTGCGCGGATGAACAGGTCGGGGTGAATGCGCCCGGCACGGCAAAGATCGCGACTTTGCGGTCGGTGGTCAGGGACCGCAATTGAACTTGTTCAGGGCCATCCGCGCCCAAACGTGAAAGGGTTGCTTCGGGCAGAGTGTCGCCTTTTGAAATCGCCATGGTCGTTTCCTTTGTTGAACCTTTGGTGTTGTCTTGGGATATAGGTCAAACACGCACAAACGCCAGAGGCCAAAGGTTAGAGGGTTTCATATGTCACACATCGTCGTCGTCGGCGCAGGCCAAGCCGGATCATCATTGGTATTCAAGCTGCGCAATCTGGGGTTCGATGGGCAGATCACTTTGATCGGTGCTGAGGCCGCAGCCCCTTATCAACGCCCGCCATTGTCGAAGAAATACCTGTTGGGCGATATGCCGTTGGATCGGTTGTACCTGCGGCCGCCGGAAAGTTATAGTGAATTGGGCATCACCCTGCGCACAGGTTCTGCGGTGACTGGCGTGGATGCGGCGGCGAAGACGGTGACGGTCGGGGATGAAATTCTACCCTACGATCACCTTGCTCTGACCACGGGGTCCGCACCCCGCCGTTTGCCCGCAGTGATTGGTGGTGATCTAGACGGAGTATTCACCGTTCGGGATTTGGTGGACGTTGATCGTATGACCCCTGCGTTCGAGGCAGGCGGTCATGTATTGGTTATCGGTGGCGGTTACATCGGGCTAGAGGCCGCTGCGGTTGCCGCAACCAAGGGGTTGAAGGTGACTCTGGTCGAAATGGCGGATCGTATTTTGCAACGGGTGGCGAGTGCTGAGACGTCCGATTTCTTCCGTGATCTGCACACGAACAAGGGCGTGAACATTGTTGAAGGTGTGGGGCTGGATCGCCTGACAGGTGATGGCAAAGTGTCCGGCGCTGTGTTGTCGGATGGGACTGAACTCGATATTGACTTCGCGATTGTGGGCGTGGGGATTAACCCTGAAACCGCGCTTGCTGAAATGGCAGGTGTGACGCTGAACAACGGGATTGAAACGAATTCCTACGGCCAAACTTCTGACCCCTCAATCTGGGCTGCAGGCGACTGCGCCAGTTTTCCATTCCAAGGGGGGCGTATCCGGTTAGAGAGTGTCCCGAACGCCATCGACCAAGCCGAAATCATTGCGGAGAATATCATGGGCGCGGATAAGGAATATGTCGCGAAACCTTGGTTCTGGTCTGATCAATACGATGTAAAGTTACAGATCGCAGGGCTGAATACGGGCTATGATCAGGTTGTGGTTCGTGACGGTGGCGACGCGCGGTCCCATTGGTATTACTGCGACGGGCAGTTGATTGCCGTTGATGCAATGAACGATCCGCGTGGGTATATGATTGCAAAACGCGTGATCGAGGCGGGGAAGACTGTTCCCGCCGATGCCGCCGCGAACCCTGACACCGACCTGAAGCCTTACATGAAATGAGGATCATTGCAGGCCGATTTCGTGGTGTCCGACTGGCGGTGCTGGGCAAAGGCGACGCCGCTGCCCATCTGCGCCCGACAACAGATCGTGTGCGGGAAAGCTTGTTTAATATCCTGTGCAACCATGTCGGTTTCGAAGGCCTGCGCGTGCTGGACTTGTTTGCAGGAACGGGCGCGCTGGGATTAGAGGCTATGTCGCGAGGGGCAGAGCATTGCACCTTTGTCGATAATGGCCGCACGTCTTTGAAAATTTTGGGCGATAATATCAAGACGACGAAAACAGGGGCCGAGACAGCCGTCCTCCGCTGTCCTGCCAACCGTTTGCCCGAAGGTCAGCCGTGTGATTTGATCTTTATGGATCCGCCGTATGGCAAGGACCTTGGGATCGGCGCCCTGAACGCTGCCATGCAACAAGGCTGGATCGCGGAACAAGCATTATTGGTGTGGGAAGATTCCACCCTGCAAGACGCCGAAGGCTGGGATATCCTGACCCAACGCAACTTCGGCGGCACGGCGATTAGCTTCTTAGAACGGGGTTAGCCGTAGGTCGGGTGGTACATATTCTTGGGCGAAGGCGTAAAGATTTTCGCCCCATTCGCCGTGATCCCGATGGAATGTTCGAACTGTGCTGACAGGGATTTATCCCGTGTCACGGCGGTCCAGTCGTCGGCCAAAACCTTGGTTTCGGGGCGCCCCAAGTTGACCATCGGCTCAATCGTGAAGAACATGCCTTCTTCCAACACAGGCCCCGTTCCCGCGCGGCCATAGTGCAGCACATTTGGGGGCGCGTGGAAGACTGTGCCCAAGCCATGCCCGCAGAAATCGCGAACGACGGACATGCGGTGGCCTTCGACAAAGCTCTGGATTGCGTGGCCAATGTCACCGAATGTGTTACCCGGCTTGGCGGCCTCGATGCCCTTAAACAATGCGTCGTGGGTGATCTGGATCAGACGTTCAGCTTTACGGGACAGTTTGCCTGCGACATACATCCGGCTGGTGTCACCAAACCAACCGTTGACAATCACGGTGACGTCGATGTTCAGAATATCGCCATCTTTCAGCTTCTTGTCGCCTGGAATGCCGTGGCAAACCACGTGGTTCACCGAAATACAGCTTGCGTGTTGATAGCCTTTGTACCCGATGGTCGCAGACCGCGACCCGTGCGCGTCGACCATATCGGTGATGATCTTGTCCAATTCCGCAGTCGTCGTGCCAACCTGCACATGCGGCGTAATATCGTCCAAGATTATCGCTGCCACGCGTCCAGCTTCAGCCATTCCCGCGAAATCGCTGGGGTCATGGATGCGGATGCCGTCTTTGGTCAGTCGTCCACGGTGCTGAGTCATCTTGGCTACTTTCACTGGTTTGAAGGGGCATATAGGGCAGGATGCGTTGGGTTGCTAGTCTACGTAGATCGGCAATCGATGGGACAGTTTGATTTCATCAATGCTGACACTGCACGCATAGCACAGCATTTCCACACCCCGCGCCCGTGCGTCGCGGTAAGCAGAGGCGTATTTAGGGTCTAGATCTTCGGCCAATTTGAACCGGGCGCAACCAGTGTGTTGCACCAAATACAGCATGACTGCGCGGTGACCTAGTTCGGCCATGTCCGCCAGTTCACCCAAATGCTTGGCCCCGCGTGCGGTCACACTGTCGGGGAATTCGGCCCAGTCATCGGTCCGCAGAAGGTGGACATTCTTCACTTCGACATAGCACTCGGGCAGGCCGTCTTGCTGCAAAAGGAAATCAATGCGGGATGCTTTGCCGTACTTTTGTTCCGGCTTAACTGTGTCGTAGGCGGACAGTTCAGGGATCGCTTTCCCCAATAAAGCTTCTTTCACCACGCGGTTTGGGATTGCGGTATCTATGCCTGCCCAGATGCCATCGCCGAGGTCTGCAACCCGCCAGCCATACTTTAGTTTCTTCTTGGGATCATCGTTCGGCTCCAACCACACCCGCAGGCCGGGTTCCTTCAATCCCAGCATTCCACCGGGGTTGGGGCAGTGGGCGGTAACGATGGTGCCGTCCTGCAACCGCGCATCCGCGAGGAAGCGTTTGTAGCGTTGGATCAGGGTGGCGGGGATCAAGGGGGTTTGAAAGCGCATGATGCAGACCTATACCCAAGGGTAACACCGGACAAGGAAACCTGTGATGCCAAACCCTACTGCTGCCATGCTTGTCATTGGTGATGAGATTCTGTCAGGGCGCACGCGCGATGCGAACATGCACTATCTTGCGGGGCAGCTGACAGAACGTGGTATTGATTTGAAAGAGGTGCGCGTGGTCAGTGATGACCATGACGCAATCATCGCAGCGGCTCAAGTGCTGACTGATGCTTATGACCATGTGTTCACCAGCGGCGGTATTGGCCCGACCCACGATGACATTACTGCTGACTGTATTGCAACCGCGTTCGATGATCATATCGACGTTCGCGCCGATGCAGCTGCGATCCTGCAAGCGCACTATGATGCGCAGGGGATGGAATTCAACGATGCCCGCAAACGGATGGCACGCATCCCTGACACGGCGGTTTTGATCGATAATCCGGTTAGCAAAGCGCCCGGGTTCTCGATCCAGAATGTACATGTGATGGCGGGGGTGCCATCGGTGTTTCAGGCGATGGTGCAGTCGGTGCTACCGTCGCTGACCGGCGGTGAACCGTTGTTATCTGAATCTGTACGGATTGATCGGGGCGAGGGTGATATTGCGGGGCCGTTGGGGGATATCGCGCAAAGCTATGCGGATCTGGTTATTGGCAGCTACCCGTTTCAGAAAGACGGAAAGTATGGTGCAAATATCGTATTTCGCGGAACGAATGCTGAGCGTTTGGCCGATGCTGTTGCTGCACTTAAGGCTGCATTTGCATGACTGATTTGTTTGAGGTTTTGGAGGCGACTTGGCCCGCTGTATCTACCCAATCCCATGCAGGCTGGACCCTGCGGGACGGGGCGGGGGGCGGCAAACGGGTGTCGGCCACGACAATGGATGATCCCTCTGCGCGTTTTACAGACGTGGACGACCAACCTTTGTTCATGGTTCGTGATGGGCAGGATGAATTGGATACCCATCTTGGGGCATCAGTGTACGCGGTCGTTGATCCAACCTTGCTGTACGCTTGCCCGATTGAGCTATTGATCCAAGACCCGCTGCCGTTGGCAAAGACCTATGCCGTCTGGCCCCCTTTGCATTGCATGATCGAAACATGGGCCACGGGTGGTACGGGGCCGGAACGACTTGCTGTTATGGATCGAGTGAAGGGTCCGAAAACAGCGATCTTGGGCCGTGATAAGGATGTGCCTGTCGGGGCCGCTTTCGTGGCAATTCACAAAGATACAGCCATGCTGCATTCCGTCGAAGTCCTGCTTGACCACCGTCGCCAAGGCGTTGCGCGCCGCATGATGAATCAAGCGGCCCATTGGGCAAGGCGGCAGGGGGCAACGCGGTTTTCGCTGGCTGTGGTTAATAGGAATGACGGGGCCAATGCGCTATATGCTTCCATGGGGATGCAGTGTGTGGGACAGTATCATTATCGTAAGAAGTAAGTGGTTCGGTTGATGCGTTTGATTGGTTTTGCATTGCTTTTGATGGCCCCACAGGTGGCCGGTGCGCAGTCGTTGCAAGTGCCGGGTTCGCCTGTTTCAATCGCCACTGAAGCCCGCGAAGGACTAACCTTTGATCTGCCTGTTGGTATTTGGGATGGTGCAGTTCCCACAACAGTTTTGGAAGGCCGGACCCAACATCAAGTATTCCACCTGCCACGTAATGCGGGCGCTGTTCGGGTGATCGAACAGGTGCTGGCGCAGTTGTTGGATCAAGGATATGAAACCTTGTTGTCCTGCCGTGATAAGGAATGTGGCGGATTTGACTTTCGATTTGCCCTTGATCTGATCAAACCGCCTAAGTTGTTCATTGATTTGGGGCATTACCAATACGTCAGTGCGCAGCATCCTGACGGGCGCGGGATTGCCTTGCTGGCCAGTCGAACCCAAGACAATGTGCATCTGCATATAACCACAATTACACCAGAAGAGGCAGATGGTGTGACCATCGAAGGGGTGGCCTATACCCCAGTGGATCAACCACACATCGACCCGACCGACCTGCCCACTGCGTTGGATACAACAGGCAGTTTTATCTTGTCAGACTTACGGTTCAAAACTGGATCGTCGCAGCTGGACGGGGACAGTTTTGCGTCTCTGACGGCGTTGTCAGACTACCTTTCAGCAGCCCCACAGCGCACCATAGCTTTGGTGGGGCATACCGATGCCACCGGTGCTTTGGATGGCAATATTGCATTGTCCCGCAAACGCGCCGATGCGGTGCGCACCTTGCTGTTGGGCCGATATGGCATTGCGCCGGATCGCGTTGCGGCCGAAGGAATGGGTTACCTTGCGCCGGTTGCGGTCAATACCACCGATGTGGGGCGGGCCTTGAACCGGCGCGTGGAAGTGATCGTAACCTCGACCAAATGATGTATCAGAATTTACCATTGTGCTGGACCTTTTTCTGCGAATGATTCGACCAGAAAGTCGATGAATGCGCGAACCTTTGGCTGTGTGAACCGGCCTGGGGGATATACGGCATAGATGCCTTGCGTCTCAACCGGCAATTCAGGAATTGCATCCACAACCAGCCCTTGTTCCAGCGCATCAGCGAACAAGAACGATGGCAGGTAAGCAATGCCCAGACCGGAAACTGCTGCGTTCAACAACGATTGCCCGTCATTCACAGTCAGCCAACCTGCGGTGCGCACTTGGCGTTTTTCCCCAGAGGGTGCCGTGATTTTCCACACTGCGCCATTCGACTGGTTCGAATAATGCAGCAGTTTATGGTTGTTCAGATCGTCGATCTTTTCTGGGCGACCATGCTTTTCGAAGTATTCAGGTGACGCGATCATGCGACGTGTCGTTTCGGTCAACTTACGCGCCCGAAGGGTGCTATCTTCCAATTCACCAATCCGGATGGCCATATCAAAGCCTTCGGAAATCAGTTCAACGTAGCGGTTGTTCAACACCATATTCACAGTGATGTCTGGAAATTCCTGAAGAAATTCACCCAATACAGGCGACAAATGGTTCACGCCAAAGTCTGTCGCCACACTGATCCTAAGCAATCCAGACGGTGCCGATTGCATCGATGTCACAAGTGCATCCGCCTCACCTGCATCATTCAGAACGCGGCGGGCGCGGTCATAGTATGCAAGGCCGATTTCAGTCGGGGACACGCGGCGGGTGGTGCGGTTTAACAACCGTGCGCCCAAACGTGCTTCTAATGATGATACATGTTTGGAAACTGCGGATTTTGAAATCCCCATTTTCTTCGCTGCATCAGTGAAGCCACCTTGGTCGACTATTGTCGCGAAGGCCTCCATCTCTGTTAGACGATCCATTTCCGTCCCTTTCCAAAACAATCTGTTGCTGAGGACGAAATTGATGCCTGATTCTGGTCTGACGTTGACCTATGGCGGACAATAAAGCGGTTTCTTCTGGAACTGTCCCAAATTGGGAAACTGCGAAATGTGGCAGTGGATAAATTTACTAAGTTACTGAAAAATATTAATTTTGTGGATTTTTCGGCTTATCAATTGCGGCAAGGCCCGGTCAACTTCGGGACTTGGTTAGCCCAGGGTCTGTAAAACATGTTGGCGAAATGCCTTCTTCAACATGTCCAATTCCATACGCAACAGATCCACTTCGGCCCGCAAATCGTCTGCTACAGCGATGCCGGATATGATGGTGAAAGCGCCCAACTGAGTGCCGTCTGAAAACTGAAGCACGAAATTCTGTACACCGTCGGTCAACGCCCATATTGGAACAGGGACTGTTACGATCCAAGTGCCAACCTCACCCGCCGACAGTTGAACACCGTCAAGCTGGGTTTCATACAGAAATGCCTGCACATCGGGCATGGCATCCAGACCTGTGATTTCACCGGTCCAAATCCCTTCTAACAACTGACTTCGCGTGATGGTTGCCATTGATGCCTCTATAATTCTGCGCGTCGCGTGCGCGATAGGGTAATATCCCGCATCGTAATCTGGTTCATATCGGGGCCTTCAAAAATCAGATCCAACCACAGCTTTTCGACGCGCTTTGCGTTGATCTTGGAATAACCCAAGTCGAATTCGACCCAGACATCATCTTGATACAGCGGCAGTTCGCGAACAATCTGTTCGATGTTCGGTCCGTGTTTAATGTTCAAGCGTGCGAATATTTCCAGCGGACGTTCTGATTCAATGATCGCGTTCATCCGGAACAGGTGGGTCATTTGCAAATTGTTATGGCATTCATCAGGCAAATCCAGAACCAGCGAAAGGAAGGACCCGTCAAATTGGAACACATCCAGACGTACCCCAAAATGTGCCAGATCATCGGCTCGCATGTTGCGCACTTGGCGATAGGTCAGGTCACTGACTTCGCAATCGTGGAAGATTGTCGTGCCTGCAGCTAGTGTTTGACCGCTTTCAACACCCGCAGCACCTTTGGGGTCTGTAGGGGCACGCCAAATTTTGGGTCGCCAAGACCAATCAGTGCCTTTGGTCTTGCGGAATTTTTCTGCATCAGGACGGACTAGGGATAGTTGATCTTCTGCGGCGATCAAAACCTTGTCTAAATGCCCTTTAAGGCGTCGGGCCAGATTGCGGTGTTTTTTCAAGGTGTCCAAATCGGCATTAGGCGCGTCGGCGGCGCGTTGTTCCCACTGTCGAAGGCTACGTTTGTTGGTCAGCTTTTCTAAAAAGCCCGCCTGCTTTGCCATGAATAAACCAATACTATCTTTAAAGCCTTATGACACTTTACCGTTAACGAAGCGTGTCTGGCTAGCCGTTTTCAAGGTTTTTGTTTCTATTTCACGAACAATATTGCGGGATCAGTTTGCGTTTACAGTCTGTGCCGCAAATGCACGGATCAGGCCTTCGCCGTTGCTGCCGGAAATTGGATCACCTTGTCCGCTATACAGGGTCAACACAGCAAGCCCGTTGCCTGTATTCACAAATGCCCGCCACACCCGCTGGCCCAGATGCACTGGCAGCGTTTCATCTGAATAATCAATATAGGTTGCGACACGGGTTGTTCTGGTCTGATGCACCGTAACATCAGCGCCAGACGATAGCAGGGCCTTGCCTGCGTCTGTTTTCAGATATCTGGCGAATGCAGTCTGATTGCTAATCGTTCCTTCTGTAGCGGTCGCCGTGAACATCCGACCTTCGGTCGGATCATCGGCTGTCGCATCGTTTAACCGTGCGCAACTGAACATTGTCACTGCAGAGGCCGTGAATGTTCCTTGCGTCGCTGTGGGGTCAACACAGTATCCATCAGGCGCGGTAATGGTCATGCCCCCTTGAAGAGTGATACTTTCCGTAATGCCCGTTGATCCTCCTAATGGTAAAAGGGCGACCTGACAGCCGCCCAACGTTAAGATCATCCCAAGGCAAAGGGCCTTAAAGGTCGGCGTAGACATGCTTTTCCGCCTGCGCGCCCGGGTGCGTGACTGCGCCCATGTATGTCGCACCAACCTGTTGCGCGTATTTCCACAAAGCACCCGATGCATAGATCGTGTCGCGTGGGCCTTTCCAGTCAGCTTTGCGCTGGGCCAGTTCTTCGTCGGACAAATCAACACTGATTTCACCAGTCAGCGCATTGATCGTAATCATATCGCCGTTCTTCAGCAGACCAATCGGACCCGCATGCGCGGCCTCTGGCCCCACGTGTCCAACACAGAAACCACGTGTCGCGCCAGAGAAGCGCCCATCTGTAATCAGTGCCACTTTCTTGCCCATGCCCTGACCGGACAGTGCTGCGGTGGTCGACAACATTTCACGCATGCCCGGGCCACCGGATGGGCCTTCGTTGCGGATCACAAGAACTTCGCCTTCTTTGTAGGACCGTTTTTGCACTGCTTCAAATGCGTCTTCTTCGCATTCGAATACGTTGGCGGGGCCAGTGAACACTTGTTGTTCTTCGGTCATGCCTGCAACTTTTACGATCGCACCTTCTGGGGCCAAGTTGCCTTTCAGGCCAACAACGCCGCCTGTTTTGGTGATCGGAGTCTCGATTGGGTAGATCACGCGGCCATCTGCCTCGTGCTCGATCCGGTCCAGTTCTTCGCCCATTTCACGGCCAGTTGCGGTCATGCAGTCTTCGTGGATCAGACCTGCCTTGCGCAGTTCTTTCATCACGACAGGAACGCCGCCTGCCTCATACAGGTCTTTCGCAACATACTGGCCACCCGGTTTTAGGTCGACGAAGTATGGCGTGTCGCGGAAGATGTCGCAGACGTCTTCGAGGTAGAATTCCAAGCCCGCTTCATGAGCAATCGCAGGCAAGTGCAGGCCAGCGTTGGTGGAACCACCTGTACAGGCCACAACGCGTGCTGCGTTTTCCATGGACTTGCGGGTCACGATGTCACGCGCACGGATGTTCTTTTCCAGCAAGTTCATCACCGCTTCGCCAGACGCAATCGCGTATTGGTCGCGGGATTGATATGGTGCAGGCGCACCTGAGGAGTTTGGCAGGGCAAGGCCGATTGCCTCAGACACACAGGCCATCGTGTTTGCAGTAAACTGACCGCCACACGCACCTGCGGATGGGCAAGCGACGCGTTCCAGAATTTCCAACGCCGCTTCGGACATCGTGCCGTTTTGCTGACGGCCTACGGCCTCGAACATGTCTTGTACTGTCAGGTCACGGTTTGCGAAATCCTCTGGCACGTCCGCACCGATTGGTGCTTTGCCGGGCAGGATTGATCCGCCGTAGATAAAGACAGACGGCGTGTTCAGGCGCACCATCGCCATCATCATACCGGGCAGGGATTTGTCACAACCGGCCAGACCCACAATAGCGTCATAGCAGTGGCCGCGCATGGTCAGCTCGACCGTGTCGGCAATTGCTTCACGCGAAGCCAAGGAAGACCGCATGCCTTCGTGGCCCATTGCGATGCCGTCGGTCACAGTGATGGTCGTGAATTCGCGCGGCGTACCTGCGGCGGATTTCACACCCAGCTTCACAGCTTGCGCCTGACGGTTTAGGGAAATGTTACAAGGGGCCGCTTCGTTCCAGCAGGTCGCAACGCCAATGAAAGGCTGCGCGATTTCGTCAGCGGACATGCCCATGGCATAATAATAGGACCGGTGCGGTGCGCGTGATGGGCCGACGGACACATGGCGGCTGGGCAAATTGGATTTGTCGAACTGTTTCTTCAGCATGTTTGGTATCCCCTAAAACTTTGACAGCTGTTTATGCGACCATGCAAGGTGCGGCAAGCAGTATGAAACTTTGGATGAAATTCACAGTTGCGGCAGTGGTG
>JBMZCY010000004.1:0-24116 GCA_049613825.1 Planktomarina sp. | reverse complement strand
GTGATCAGGTCTAAGGCTATTTCTCCTGAGACAATCCGAATGCATAGAACTATACTTTAATTGAAATCAGATTCCGGTGTTATTTTGAAAATTCGTTTCTTAGGAATTTTACTGACCTCGTATGCTGTTTTGGCGGGATGCACCCAGCCACCGAACGCGCGCGCAGATTTGGAACGGCAGATCGTTCAAATGGGCTGCGCAATTAGTTTTGCTGCCATACGAAATATGGGTTCCAATGGTGTTTTAGCCGATCCAAAGATGGTTGCTGGATGTCGCCCTGAATTTTCAGGAATTGACGTTGATATCAGACCACTCCAAAACTTTAAAATTCCCACCACTGGCGTCGCGGCGCAGCTTTATCAATCGTTGCTGCAACGTAGAATGCCTACGGCAGTGGCCAATGATATCATCGGTTCGCCTGCTTTTGCCCGTTGGATCACAATTGGCGAACACCTAAAGCAACTGCCACAATAGGCCACCTTGCCCCTTTCAATTCGACAGGATATCGCAGTCCGGTAACTGAAAGGTCTGTGTCGTATGAGCTTGAACAGCTTTGGTCATCTGTTTCGTGTAACAACTTGGGGCGAAAGCCATGGGCCTGCCTTGGGTGCGACAGTCGACGGCTGCCCCCCAAATGTGCCGATTGACGAAGCCATGATCCAACACTGGTTGGACAAGCGGAAACCGGGTCAGAACAAGTATACAACCCAACGGCGTGAACCAGATCAGGTAAAGATTCTGTCCGGTGTATTTGAAGGCAAAACCACAGGCACACCGATCCAGTTGATGATAGAAAATACAGACCAACGGTCCAAGGACTATGGCGATATTCTGGACAAGTTTCGTCCTGGCCATGCAGACATCACCTACTGGCAGAAATACGGCATCCGCGATTATCGTGGGGGTGGACGATCTTCAGCCCGTGAAACCGCGTCACGGGTTGCCGCTGGTGGCTTGGCGCGTGAGGCGATCAAGCTAATGCTGCCGAATGTGCAGATCAAAGGTTATATGACCCAAATGGGCCCGCATGGCATTGACCGTACGAACATGGACTTAGACCAAGTCAATCAGAACCCATTCTGGACACCGGATGCTAAAGCCGCAGAAGATTGGGCGACTTACTTGGACAGCCTGCGCAAATCAGGGTCATCCGTCGGGGCGATTATCGAAGTTGTGGCAAAGAACGTGCCCGCAGGTTTGGGGGCCCCGATCTATGGAAAACTGGACACCGATCTAACCGCTGCCATGATGTCGATCAACGCAGTGAAGGGTGTCGAGATTGGTGATGGTATGGCCGCTGCCATGCTAACCGGCGAAGAAAACGCGGACGAGATTTCGATGGGACCAGATGGACCGGTCTATGGATCAAACCATGCCGGTGGCATCTTGGGCGGAATCAGCACAGGACAGGATTTGGTTGTGCGCTTTGCGGTGAAACCCACATCCTCGATCCTGACAACGCGTAAGACGATTACCAAGTCGGGTCAGAATGCCGAGATTATTACCAAAGGTCGCCATGACCCGTGTGTGGGCATTCGTGCTGTACCAGTGGGCGAAGCGATGATGGCCTGCGTGATCCTTGACCATATGCTGCTGCATCGTGGTCAGGTCGGTGAAAACCAAGGCAAGATCGGGTAAGGCGAAACGCGCCCTACCCTTTTGGAAAATCAGCTGGTTGCAGCGGCCAATGCCGTGTCCATCAAATCTTTGATTGCAGCTTGGGACGTATTCGCAACCACACGGCCCAGTTCTTTGTTGCCTTTCAAGGCAACCAACGTGGATCTGCGTGGGATGTTCAGCTGTTTGACCAAATCGCCACGACCGTACTGGTCCCAATCCACACGTACGAACACGATATTCGCATCATAGGCCCCGTTGTCGGCGCGCAATGAACCGATCCGGCGTTCTTGGGCTTTGCACGTTGTGCACCAGTCTGCAGCGAAATCGACGAACACAGTACGCCCTTCAGCCAGCAATGCTGGAACAACACCCGGCTTATAGTCTGCAGTTGCTGCAAATCCTGTTGCGGGCAGGACCGTCAACGCAGCACCAGAGATGAGAAATTCACGACGTTTCATAGGGAAGTTCCTTTCTTAGAACCGGACCGACAGGTCCTGAAGCCAATAGGGCAGATTATCCAAAGCCCACAGTTCGATCATATGGTGAACTTTGAACAGGATGGCGATACCAACCAGAATGAAGATGATGCCCAAAACGGGGCGGGATTTATCAGCGATCCGACGCATCAACGCCTGACGTTTCGCCAATGCAGATCGTGCGCCGTAACCAAGACCAATGATTAACGTGGACACACCAGCAGCAAAGGCAAGCATTGTAAAAATTGCACTCACCAAAGTGCCACCCGTAGACGCAAAGCTCATCGCTGCACCTAAGGTCGGCCCCACACAAGGCGTCCAAACTGCGCCCAACAACATACCACCAAGGAACTGACCCTTCAGTCCCTTACGATCCAGATTATCGATCTGACCATCAGCAGATGCAGCAAACCCGCTGGTCGCGCTTGAAAAGCGGTCGGACAGTTGTGGGATCAACAAGACCAGTCCAAATGCAATCATCAACACGGCAGCCGCGCGACTGATCACCTGATCATCGATGCCCAGCGCAACGCCGAACGAAGCCACAAAGACTCCAAGCACCACGAACGTCAGCGACATCCCTACGGCCAACGCCACAGGTCCCCACTTACTCGCCTGCAACGCAGTGGCTAGAACAATAGGCAGCACGGGCACAACACAGGGGTTAATCAGCGTCAAAAGACCGGCGAGGTATGCGAATATAATTTCCATGCCCCCTTATTCACAAGGGTAGGCGACTTTGTCAGCCCATAATCAGATTACAGATCATAACATCATCGTGCAGAAACGCGTGATCGTTGCACGGCATATATGCCAACTGTGATGATGATAACGCCCATAACATCGCGCCATCCCAAAGCCTCGCCCAATAATGCCGCCGCGATTGCCGCCCCAAAGAAGGGATTCAGAAGGTGGAACGTCGCGGCCTTGATCGCTCCGATTTCTTGGACCAGCCAAAACCAGATCAACGTCGCGATCAAGCCGGGGAAGATGGTGGTGTATGCGAATGCGGTGACAAGGGTGGGTGACCATGTAACCTCCCAATTCTCAAATATCAAACCGGGAATCAGCAGGCCAAACGCGCCGACCAACATCTGCAACCCTACGATCATCATCAGGTTTCCGCCACCCGACGCACTGCGTACGGTCAGGGTTGCAATGGCAAGTGAGACAACGCCGATCAAACACAGCGCAATCCCGAACACATCAGCACCACCTTGTAAGCGACTGCCCATAATCAAAAGAACGCCCATCGTACCGAGGATCAAACCGATCAGCCCCAATCCTGACGGGCGGTCAGACAAAACCAACCATCCAATCAACCCCACCAACAGCGGCATGGTCGAGGCGATGATGGATGCCAAAGAAGCCTCAACCGTTTGCATCGCGATGAAATTCAGACCCAAATAAAGGGCATTTTGGCATATTCCAAAGATCACCACCGCCCGCCATTGGGCGCGGGTCAAGTTCCACGTCTGGCCCATAGCCTTGGCAATCAGAACACCCAAGACGCCAGAAATAAAGAACCGCAATGCCAGTGACAGCATCGGCGGTGCTTCGGTTACGATGATACGGGCGGATGTAAACGCGGACGACCAGATGAACGCAAATGCAAGGCCTGCAAGAATGGCACGGGTGTTCATGGGGGTGTCCTTTGTTTTCATGCAGACCCTGCCCCAAACAGCAGGACCTCACAAACGAAAAGGGCCGCCCAAAGGCGACCCCATTCAATTCAATTCCAAGATCGGCTTAACCGTTCACTTGGTCCCGCAATGCTTTTGCGATGGTCACTTTCACAACCTTGTCCGCTTCTTTCTGCATGGTCTCACCCGTGGCCGGGTTGCGCACGGTCCGTTCTGGACGTTCACGGCAATACACTTTCCCAACACCCGGCAACGTCACGGCACCGCCGCCAACAACTTCGCGAATTGTGACGTTGCACACCGCTTCCAATGCTGCTGTTGCTGCTTTCTTGTCGCCACCCATTTCTTCGGCCAATGCCGCGATGAGTTGTGTTTTTGTCAGTGGCTTAGACATAATAATTTCTCTCCCTATGCCCTATTTGGGTCTTATCGCCGCCAACCTAGCGTCATATTGTGTGATTTCACAACATATTGCTGCGACAATATGCATTTTTTCTGGGAAAAACTCACAAAAACGCTGTTTCATCAAAGCTGCGCAGCTTTCGGGAATGAATTCGGGCCAATGGCATGTCCCTCAAAATCTCCATCGCGCGAATGCCGATCTGTAAATGGCGCTGTACTTGGGTCGTGTAAAAGTCGGTTGCCATGCCCGGAAGTTTCAATTCCCCATGCAGCGGTTTATCCGACACACAAAGCAGCGTTCCATACGGCACGCGGAACCGATATCCGTTCGCAGCAATCGTCGCACTTTCCATATCCAGCGCCACAGCACGGGATTGGGACAGGCGCTGCACAGGTCCCTGCTGGTCCCGCAATTCCCAATTCCGGTTGTCGATGGTGGCCACGGTACCTGTGCGCATAATGCGCTTCAGATCATATCCGTCCAGTTTCGTCACATCCGCCACAGCCTGTTCCAGACTGGTTTGCATTTCGGCCAAAGCAGGGATCGGAACCCACGCGGGCAAATCATCGTCCAACACATGATCTTCGCGCAGATAGGCATGGGCCAGAACAAAATCGCCCAATGCTTGCGAATTACGAAGACCCGCACAGTGGCCAACCATCAGCCACGCGTGGGGACGCAAGATAGCGATATGGTCTGTCGCCGTTTTCGCATTTGAAGGACCAACACCGATGTTCACTAATGTGATGCCCGCCCCGTTTGCACGCTTCAAATGATAGGTCGGCATTTGGGGCAGTTTTGCCACTTCGGCAATTGCGCTGTCGGCGTTGGTGATTTCGATGTTCCCTGTGGACACGAAACTTTCATACCCACTGTCAGGATCAGCCAGCATTTGGCGGGCGTAAGCTTCGAACTCTGTCACGTAGAACTGGTAGTTCGTGAACAGAATATGGTTCTGGAAATGTTCAGGATCGGTCGCCGTGTAATGCGCCAGACGGGCCAGCGAATAATCCACCCGCTGCGCCGTGAACGGCGCAAGGGGTTGGGGTTTATCAGGCGACTGATCGAAGGTCCCGTTCACGATGTCATCGTTAGTTGTCGCAAGGTCCGGCACATCGAACGTATCGCGCAATGTCGACCCGGCGACCGCATCCTGTGGTACAGTCATATCCGCCCCCGCCAATGCGAAATGCACGGGGATCGGCGTGTCCGAGTACCCGACTTGGACAGGCACATCGTGGTTTTCCAACAGCAACGAAATCTGTTGGGTCAGGTACGCCCTAAACAAACATGGCTGCGTCACAGTCGTGGCATAAGTTCCCGGCCCTTCGACGTGTCCGAACGACAGGCGGGAATCGACGGACGCATAGCTGGTCGTCGTCAGGCGAACCTCGGGATAATAAGCCCGCACCCGCGTGTTGGGAAACCCGTTCAGCAGGGCATCTTGGAATGCATCTTGCAGGAATTTCGTCGCAGTCGTGTAAAGTTCAATCAGGTAATCCACTGCAGCAGTGGCATCGGTGAAGGATACATGCGCGGCATCAGCGGGTTGTTCAAAAATACGGTCAGTCATGGGTTTCTATCACCAAATCGGTCAGTTCAAATTTCGTCACATCCACAAGACCAAGGTCACTAATCCGCAGATCGGGGATCACAACCAAAGCAAGCAAGGAATGCTGCATATATGCATTGTTCAACGTGCAGCCGCAGTCCTGCATGGCTGCTGTCATTTCATCCGCCTTTGCCGCGATCCGGCGGGCGGGTTCATCGGACATAAGGCCCGCGATGGGCAATTCAACCAAAGCGCGTTCGGTGCTGTCTTTGAAGACCGTTACGCCACCGCCCACTTCGGCCAAGCGGTTCGCGGCAAGGGCCATTTGCGTGCGACATGTGCCAACGACAATCATGTGATGGCTGTCATGGGCCACGGTCGATGCCATGGCCATTTTACCAGTGTAGCCAAAACCTGACACGAACGCATTCGTCACCCACCCTGTCGCGCGATGACGTTCGACAAGGGCGATTTGGCAAACGTCGCCTTCACCTTCGATCAAGCCGTCCTGGACAGGCAGCGTCGCGGTATGCGCTTTGGTAGGCGCTTGGTTTTCAACAACACCAATGACGCGAACGGTAGCACTGGTGCCACCAGACGGAATTTCGAAATCCGAGGCCGTTTTATCCATACCCATATGTACAGTGTTTCGCGCAGATGTGGGCCAGTCGAGGTGCGGACATTCGACACGCAAATCACCACCCTTCGCCACGGTCGCCCCCCGCGCGATCACGTGGTCAACCGGCAGCGTTCGCAGGTCCGACGTCAGGATCACATCCGCACGGCGTCCGGGGGAAATCGAGCCTAATTCACGCTCTAACCCGAAATGCTGCGCGGTGTTAATCGTTGCCATTTGCAACGCGATCAGTGGATCACAGCCGCAGTCTATTGCATGGCGAACGACCCTGTTCATATGACCGTCATTGACCAAAGTCCCCGAATGGCAGTCATCCGTGCACAGAATGAAACTGCGCGGGTCCAGCCCCATTTCAGTCACGGCTTTGATCTGCGTTTCCACATCATACCACGCCGACCCCAACCGCATCATAATCTTCATGCCTTGGCGCACGCGGGATACGGCATCTTCGACACATGTCCCTTCATGGTCATCCGCGGGACCGCCCGCCGCATAAGCATGGAACGCAGGCCCACGATCGGGTGAAGCATAGTGACCCCCAATCGTCTTCCCTGCCGCAGCCGTTGCTGCCATTTCAGACAGCATTTTGGGGTCACCATTCACAACACCGGGGAAATTCATCATTTCGCCCAATCCGACGATACCCGGCCACGCCATTGCTTCGGTCACATCCGCAGGCGTGATTTCATGGCCTGTGGTTTCCAGACCGGGGGCCGAGGGCGCACAGGAAGGCATCTGGGTATAAATGTTAATCGGCTGCATCATGGCTTCGTCGTGCATCAGACGCACACCGGACAGGCCCAAAACATTCGCAATTTCATGCGGGTCGGTGAACATGGTCGTCGTGCCGTGGGGGATCACCGCAGCAGCAAATTCAGCAGGGGTCAACATGCCGGATTCAATGTGCATATGGGCATCGCACAGACCGGGAATTACATAACCGGCGGTCGTAATCACCTGAGTCTCAGGCCCCGTGCAATGTGATGCATCCGGTCCGACATACGCAAACCGCCCTGCCTTGATCGCCACATCCCAGCTCAGAACTTCGCGGGTGTGCACATTCACCACCTGCCCCCCTTTGATCACAGTGTCAGCAGGGGCGCGGCCAGCGGCCACAGCAATCAGATCGGCGGCCACTTCGGCCCATGTCGGGAAGTTTTTCATGCATTAAGGTTCCCGATAAACGCACAAAGCACAAGACCTCACAGTGCCTTGTGCGGTTTCAGAATCTTGGCCTGTTGCCCGTCACTACATCAATTTTGCCGCAATTTCGCCGATTTCCCTGAATACAAACGATTCATAAAGATACGAATCCACGGGTATAGAAATGTTTCGATCCAACGAAGACGGCGCAATGATGGGGGATTGGGTGATCTCCCTGTCAGCGATCCTTGGCCTTGGGGCCACGGCTGTCTTTACAATGGGTGATGGATTGCTGTCTGTATCGAACGATATGTCAGACCAGCTGTCGCAGGTTGATGTTAGTATTGAAATGCCGGATTCTTCCATATTGTCAGCGGCCCCGTTTGGGACACGGCTTGAAGGCATCCAATATGCCTCACATTTTACAGATGGCAGTAACGGTTCTGAACCGATCACTGCGCAGACTGCCGATGGTTGGATCAGGGCGCTAAACGATCAAAGCAGCAGCGAACTGAAGGCGACCTACGACAGCCTAAGCAGTATCAGCTATCCAACCCCCGCTATGGCGCTGGCCACCGACATTGCCCGCGACTTGCTGATCGAACGCGGCCAGTTCCCTTCAGACCAAGATGAGGACGAAGAACCGACCGAAACACAACCGACAGTGCCAACACCACTGACTGCGGCTAACTTCATACAGCTATGGGAAGGCGAAACGCCGGTCGCATCACAGACTGATGTTGAAACCCTGATTGCTGAATTCAACCAAATGGAAGACGCAACCTTTTTGGCGGCGCGAAACACCCTGACAGCGTCTTGGCAATCGACAATATTTCTTGCCATCGCAGCACAGCGTGGTTTGGCCGTTACTTAGGAGTTGCAAAACAGCGCCCCATACTTTTCGGTCAACCTATCATAATGCTGCACCAGAAAGGCTAAGGGATATGTTCAAAAATCCGAACATTGAAAACTGGGACGACCGCGTGGATTTGGCCGCAGCCTTTCGGTGGGCAGTGAAATACAACCTTCACGAGGGCGTCGCGAACCACTTCAGCATGGCCATCAACGACGACGGGACCCGGTTCTTGATGAACCCGAACCAAGTGCATTTCAGCCGCATCAAAGCATCCGACCTGATTGTTGTCGACGCAAACGACCCTTCAACCATGTCCGGCCCAAACGCCCCTGACCCGACCGCATGGGGACTACATGGCGGAATGCACCGCCACTGCGCCCACGCCCGCTGCGCAATGCACGTCCATTCTCCCTACGCGACCGCCGTGGCCTGCCTTGCAGACAGTACCCTGCCCCCTGTCGATCAAAACGCCGCAACCTTTTTTGATCGCGTGGTTGTGGACGACCATTACGGTGGCCTTGCGTTCGAAGAAGAAGGTGCGCGATGTGCCGCCCAGTTCGATGATCCCCGCAAGAAAGTCATGGTGATGGGCAACCACGGCATCATGGTTGTGGGTGACACCGTCGCCGAAACATTCAACCGTCTGTATTATTTCGAACGCGCCTGCATGACATATATTCTGGCCCTACAGACAGGCCAGCCTTTGCGAGTGATGTCAGATGAAGTGGCCGAAAAAACAGCGAAAGAGCTGGAAAACTACCCAGACCAAGATGCCAAACATCTGGCTGAACTAAAGTTAATCTTGGATGATGAGGCGTCTGATTATGCCACCTAAAACGAAAGTTTTATGCATACAATGAAATGGCTTTTACGCATTGCTGCCATCGTCGGTCTCGCCGGCTTGCTCGCCAGTCAGCTGGGCGAAATCCATCCCATCGGTGACAGCCTTGCCGTTGGGCGCCTGCCCATGGCGATCTGCGCGACGCTGCTTTTGTTGGGATTTCGGTATGGACGCCTGATGGTCTTTACCGGTGTTGTTGGTATTGCAACATTGGCCTGGGCATTTGCAGATCGCACCTGGAATACGGGCCCCAGTGGCCCCATTATCGTGTATCAAAAAAATCTATTATTCAAAAATCAGGATATAAATGCAGTGTCTGATGACATTATCACTACCGCAGCCGACGTCGTAATGCTGCAAGAAGTGACAAATCTAAACCGACCTATACTTGAACGCCTATCTCCTACATTTCCAACACAGATTCTATGCCCTCGGAACCGCTCATTCGGTGTTGCGGTCTTGTCCAAATACCCCCGAACGACCGCATCCGCCATTTGCACAACCAGATTGGCGGCGATCCAAGTCACAACCAGCACTGGCCCCGCTTGGGTCGTATCTCTGCACCTGCATTGGCCCTACCCCTTCCGTCAGGATACGCAGCTAAAGCAAGTCATTGCCCAACTTTCAGACCTACAAGGGCCGATCATCTTAGCTGGTGATCTAAATATGGTGCCCGACACACGGATAGATCGCGCACTCAGCAAAGCGACCGGAACACAGTCGTTGCGCAATGCCATGGCAACATTCTTTCTGGGTCCGATCCCATTCGCAATTGATCGGGTCTTTGCCCAATGTGGAACGGTAAGGCGCGGTGAGTTATTGGGGTCAGACCACCATGGCTTGATCGCAAATGTCGGAATTGATTCGGAAACATGTGGAGGTTAGGCAGACTGCGTATTCTGTCGAAAATAACTTCGACAATAAATCCTATACAGATCAATGGTTTTGAGTAGGCTGCCTGATATGAAATACATCCTTCCCCTCCTCGTCCTGGCCACACCTGTTTTTGCGCAAGGCACTGACTTGCCAATCCAAGACGAACGGCTGGATGTGCCGGCTTGCTTGATCGCTGTGAATGGTCTTCCTGCATCCTATCGCGGCCAGTTGTATGATGCTTGTACCAACATTCCTGCAAACCTGTGTCTGGTGCGTGGCACACCCGAAACATGCCTGCATGAAACAGCGGCGCGGATCGTTTCATTCTACCAAGAACACCGCGCTGAATTGCCTGAAGAAATCAAAGGCAGTACCTTGGCCCAGCGCAGCTATAAAACTGCGGTCCGGCGCATCGGTGAAAATCTTGACAATGACGTCACATGCCAAACAACAGATACCGAACTTAAAGCGCTTTGTGTGTTTGAAACACGCAGCGAAGCCATCAAGTCCTTTTTCCGTCAAACCCGCCGGGCAGGAGTAACCCTAAAATGACCCGATGGAACCACCGCCCCGCCGAGGATTTGACCGTCAATCCGCTGTATTCATGGCCACCTCAACCGATGGCCGTGGCACATTGGTATATCGGGGCGTGGTTGCCATTTTCGATCTCGCTGGGGATTGTTGGCTTGGCGTGGGCCGCTTATTTAATCGCGCCCACCATGGCTGAAACAGCGACCTTGGGCACTTGGATTCTGGAAATCTGGCTGCGCAATCTGGCGCTTGTTGCTGTGGTCGCCCACGGGCTGCACATGATTTTCCACGAATGGAAATTGCAGGGCGATGCAAAGAAATACGATCCCCGTCCCTTTCCCCGTACAGGCCGCATGTTCAGCTTCAACAGCCAGTTGAAGGACAACATGTTTTGGACCATGGCGTCGGGCGTCACGATCTGGACCGCGTGGGAATGTGTGATCTGGTGGGCCATGGCAAACGGATATGCCCCCAGAACAACTTTTCCGGCTACCCCGATCTGGTTCATTGCGTTCTTCCTGCTAATTCCAGTGTGGGAAAGTTTCTATTTCTACTGGATTCACCGCGCCCTGCATTCACGCATCATGTACCGCTTCCACGCGCTGCATCACCGCAATACCGACGTCGGCCCGTGGTCCGGCCTGTCGATGCATCCGTTGGAACATGTGATGTATTTCGGGACGGCATTCATTCACTTCTTCGTGCCGACACACCCCGTTCATATTATTGCGCATCTGATGTTCTACGGCCTGTATGCCATCACGACCCACACAGGGTTCGAGGGACTCTTTTCCGGTCAGAAAAAGCGCGTGCACCTAGGGCAGTTTCACCACCAAATGCACCACCGTTTTTTCGAAGTGAACTATGGCACGCCAGAGGTTCCATGGGACAAGTTCTTTGGCACCTTCCACGATGGCTCCGCCAAAGCGGAAGAGGCGATGAAAGTCCGCCTGAAAGAACGCGCATCCATGCGGAAATAGATCCTATTTCAGGGATTTTATATGCTGTGGTGTTACTGCGAATTGTGTTTTGAAAGCACGAGTCATGGCGGATGCATTTGCGTAACCTGATCTGATCGCAACCTCCGCCACAGATAAATCCCGTGTTTCAAGCAAGTCCTTGGCATGGGTCAGACGCAAGAATTGGTAGGCTTTCGCGGGTGTGGTTCCCAGCTGGACCCGGCACGCACGTTCAAGCGTTTTCTGCCCTATGTCCAACTGCTGTGCCAGCTTCGACAAAGGCAACGGACGCTCCAGATTTTCGCGCATAATCGCCAACATCTTATCCAGCCCTTTGCCTTGAAATGGCGCTGATCGATTGCCCTGAAACAGACCCGTCACCTGCGCCTTAACAGACTGCCCTTGCCTGTCCCCGATCATGCTTGTCACCCAGTCAAACGCACGCGCTGCACCGCCACAGGTGGTGATGTTCCGGTCTGTCACAACGCGGTCTTGCACCACGTCGATATCCGGGAACTGTTCAGCAAATGCTTCGATCACATCCCAGTGGATCGTTGCAGTGCGGTCCTTCAACAACCCTGATTTTGCCAACAGCCACGCCCCCGTATCAAGACCAACCAGATGCGACGCACGTTGTGCACGCAATGCTTGAGACACCTGAACTGTCGCGTGAGTTTGATAATCGTAAGACGGCATGACGACCAACATGTCACCCGAAACATCCGACAGCTTTTCGGTCGCCAGCGTCAGGCCCGATGACGTCGGCACCCCGCCACCGTTCAAGGAAACCAACGTCCAGCGATACGCCTGACCATCGGTGAAATCATTCGCAGCCCGTAGGGGTTCAACCGTGTTGGCAAGGCAATGGTTGGAAAAATTCGGAAAGACCCAGATCAATATCCGCAAAGTCTGTGTCTGTGATGTCCATTTATGCATGATTTTAACTATCATTGCGGGGCGCGAATGTTCAATAAAAATACAAATTCCTTAACATTCCGAGGTTCCCCATGATTTACGGCCTAACAGACGAACACACCATGATCGCCGACACCGTTCGGGCCTTCGTGGAAAAAGAGATTTACCCCCACGAAGACCTCATCGAACGCACCGGCGAAGTCCCCGCAGAAATCGCGCAAGAAATTAAGCAAAAGACCATCGATCTTGGATTCTACGCCTGCAACTTCCCTGAATCTGTAGGCTGTGCGGGCCTAAACCACGTCGAATTTGCGTTGGTCGAACGCGAATTGGGACGCGGATCGATGGCCCTGAACCACTTCTTCGGACGCCCGCAAAACATCCTGATGGCCTGCGAAGGCGAACAGATCGAACGCTACCTTATGCCAGCCGTACGCGGCGAACGCATGGACGCATTGGCCATGACCGAACCGGGCGCAGGATCCGATGTGCGCGGCATGAAGTGCACGGCGATGCGTGATGGCGGCGATTGGGTGGTTAACGGAACCAAGCATTTCATCAGCGGCGCGGATCACGCAGATTTCATCATCTGCTTTATCGCCACAGGCGAAGATGACACCCCACGCGGGCCGAAGAAACGAATCACAGCATTCTTGGTGGATCGCGGCACGCCCGGCTTCACCATCCGCGACGGATATAAATCCGTCAGCCACCGTGGGTACAAAAACCATATCCTCGAATTCGACGATTGCCGCCTTCCAGACGCACAAGTCTTGGGCGAGATCGATGGCGGGTTTGAGGTGATGAACACGTGGCTATATGCAACACGCATCACAGTGGCTGCCATGTCCGTTGGTCGCGCACGGCGGGTGTTTGATTATGCGCTGGACTATGCCGCAACACGTGAACAGTTCGGCCAAAAGATCGGAAAATTCCAAGGGGTTAGCTTTCAAATCGCGGACATGATCACGGAAATTGATGCGGCAGACCTGCTGACACTGGCCTCCGCAGATCGTCTGGACAAAGGCCTGCCTGCAAACCGTGAAATTGCGTCAGCCAAACTGTACGCAACTGAAATGCTGGCACGCGTGACGGACGCGGCAATCCAGTTGCATGGTGGTATGGGATTGATGGATGACTATCCGCTGGAACGGTTCTGGCGCGATGCGCGGGTTGAACGGATCTGGGATGGGACGTCTGAAATTCAGCGTCATATTATTAGCCGCGATCTGCTGCGGGCTTTGGGAGCTTGAAAAGCTGGGACCCACACCATGATCGCGGCTGTTAGTGTTGTTTGCCAGGACGTCAATCCGGTGAGATTGCCTGACACAAACCACGGTGCGGCCACCTGATCTGCCCTTATAAGGTGCCATAAGATGATTAAAGAACCGTTAACAGATCGCGTAAAAACTGAACGGCTTTCGCGACTCTTCAACCCCAAGACGATAGTTGTTGTCGGCGGCGGCGCATGGTGTGAAGCGATTATTGCCGCAGCGGATCAAATCGGATTCGCTGGCGACATCATCCCTGTTCATCCGACAAAAAGCACCATTGCAGGCATCCCTGCGAAGCCGTCGGTTGCAGATATTGGCGCTGACATTGATGCCACATTTGTCGGCGTTAATCGCTATGCCACTCTAGACGTTATCGCTGACCTTCGGGCCAAAAACGCAGGCGGCGCAATCTGCTTTGCCAGCGGTTTTTCCGAGGCCGAGGCCGAAGATGCAACAGGCACAGATCTACAGGCACAGCTACTAAAAGCGGCGGCTGACATGCCGATCCTTGGACCAAATTGCTATGGCTTTCTCAACGCGTTGGACGGCGCAGGGATATGGCCCGACCAACACGGGATGACGCCCGTGGATCGCGGGGTTGCGATCCTGACGCAAAGTTCAAACATTCTGATCAACCTAACCATGCAAATGCGCGGCCTGCCGATTGGCAAAGTCATCGCCTGTGGAAATCAAGCGCAGACGACCCAGACTGATATCGCGCTGCACCTGCTGGACGATCCCCGTATCACAGCCATCGGCCTGCACATTGAAGGCTTCGGTGATCTGCGCGGGTGGGAGGTTTTGGCGACAAAAGCACATGCAAAAAACATCCCCCTGATCGCCATGAAGTCAGGAAAATCCGATCAAGCGCAAGCGGCAGCGGTGTCCCATACCGCATCCCTAACGGGCAGTGAGGCAGGCGCGGATGCATTTCTGGATCGTCTTGGGATAAGACATGCGGACAGTTTGCCCGTGTTTCTTGAGGCATTGAAACTGGCCCATACCTTCGGTCCTTTGCAAAGCAATCAAATCGCAAGTATTTCATGTTCCGGCGGCGAGGCGGCGCTGGCAGCGGATACGGCGCTGGCGTTGGACCTGACATTTCCGCCTTTGACGGACCTCCAATCCTCTGACCTACGGGATGTCCTTGGCCCCATGGTCGCCCTTGCGAACCCGCTGGATTATCACACCTATATCTGGCGGAATGAAGCAAAGATGACCGCATGTTGGGCCGCGCTGACAGGCGCTGATATTGCGCTGACCTTGGTCATTCTGGACTACCCCCGTGGGGATTTATGCAATGCAGTTGATTGGGATATCGCCACAAATGCAGTAATAGCTGCCGCCAAATCATCCAGTCGCCCCTTCGCCATTGTCGCCACCCTGCCCGAATTGTTGCCAGAAGCCACAGCGAAGATGCTGATGGCAAACGGAATTGGGGCTTTGAACGGGTTAGATCATGCGCTAGCAGCCATTTCGTTAATGTCCCGTTCGATGATTGTGGACCGCACCCCCTTGCAATTGCCCGGTGACAAACGGCAGGCGGATGTTTTGACCGAAGCGGCGGGCAAGGCCGTGTTATCCGAACATGGTGTCTGTGTGCCGAAGGGTCAGGTTTTCACCAAATTCGACCCTATTACAGATGATTTTGAATACCCTGTCGCGGCTAAAGTTCTGGGCTTGGCCCATAAGACTGGCGCGCATGGCTTGGTTTTGAATTTGCAATCCGTTGAAGCGGTTGAGTACGTCCGCCCAACCCTTGCCGATGGCGACATTCTGGTTGAAGAAATGGTCATGGATACTGTCGTTGAATTGCTCGTCGGCGTGACTCGTGATCCCGCCCATGGCTTCCTACTGACACTTGGCGCAGGCGGAATCATGACTGAAATTCTGTCAGACAGCCAGTCGATCCTGATTCCCGCGTCGCGTAACAATCTAGAATCGATCCTAAATCGCTTGAAAATCGCACCCGTAATACACGGATATCGCGGCAAACCGGCCGCTGATATCCCCGCAATTCTGGATACGATCATGGCCGTTCAATCCTATGTGGTTGCCAACGCGGCAACACTGGAAGAAGTTGAAATAAATCCCCTGCTGTGCACGCCAACCCGCGCGGTCGCCGTGGATGCATTGATAAGGAAAGCCGATGACTGATAGCCCCATCAAAACCCACCGCGACGGTGCCATTCTGGAGGTGACCTTGGATCGCCCAAAGGCGAATGCGATTGATCTGGCGACCTCGAAAATCATGGGGCAGGTGTTTGCGGATTTTCGGGATGACCCAGAACTGCGTGTCGCGGTCATTACAGGCGCAGGCGATAAATTCTTTTGCCCCGGCTGGGATTTGAAAGCTGCCGCAGACGGGGACGAAGTGGATGGCGATTACGGTGTCGGCGGCTTTGGCGGATTGCAAGAATTACGCGATTTGAACAAGCCGGTGATCGCCGCCGTTAACGGTATTTGCTGTGGTGGTGGTCTGGAATGGGCACTGTCTGCGGACATTATTCTGGCGGCAGAACACGCGACCTTTGCCCTGCCGGAAATCCGGTCCGGGACTGTGGCTGATGCTGCTTCGGTGAAGTTGCCCAAACGTATTCCCTACCATATCGCGATGGAACTGCTGCTGACAGGCCGCTGGTTTGACGCGACCGAGGCGAACCGATGGGGCATCGTAAACCACATCCACCCCGCCGCCGATCTGATGGATCAGGCATGGGATATGGCGCGGCTTTTGGCGTCCGGTCCACCGCTGGTTTACGCCGCGATTAAAGAGGTCGTGCGCGATGCCGAGGATTCGAAATTCCAAGACGCGATGAACCGGATTACGGGGCGGCATTTGCAATCTGTTGACGCCCTGTATGCCAGCGAGGATCAGTTGGAGGGGGCGAAGGCCTTTGCTGAAAAGCGCGATCCGGTGTGGAAGGGCAAGTAGGCCTTTCCGAAGCGCGTGTTGAAACATAGGTATCCTGTATGACAAAAACACTTCTTTGCATCGGGTACAGTTATTCCGCGCAGGCTTTGACCGCATTGTTGGACGGTTGGACCGTCATCGGGACCTCAAGATCTGCGAAATCTGTGGACGGGGTGACGATGGTGAAATGGCCGGGTACGGACCTGACTTCGTATTTGGAACAAGCCACGCACCTATTGATGTCTGCAGCCCCTGAGGCAGATGGTGATCCGTTTTTGAATGCTGTTGATTTGTCGAGACATTCCTTCGAATGGGTCGGATATCTATCCACGACAGGCGTTTATGGCGACCATCAGGGGGGTTGGGTGGATGAGGATACTCCGTTAACCGCTGGTACAAAACGCGGTCAGATGCGGATTGCCGCGGAACAGCAGTGGATGGATCAGGATCTGCCATGGCATATTTTTCGACTTGCCGGAATTTATGGACCTGGACGCGGGCCGTTTGCGAAAGTACGTAATGGAATAGCGCGGCGGATTGTAAGGGAAAACCAAGTATTTTCGCGGATTCATGTGGATGACATTGCGCAGGTTTTGGCGGCCAGTATTGCAGCCCCAGCGCCCGGAACCGCGTACAATGTCTGCGACAATGACCCTGCGCCGCCAGAAGATGTGATTGAACATGCAGCACAATTACTTGGCGTCTCAATCCCCCCCGCTGTGCGGATAGAGGATGCGGATATGTCTCCAATGGCACGCAGTTTTTATGCAGAAAGCAAGCGCGTGCGGAATGATCGAATCACGATGGATCTTGGCGTTCATCTGAAATTCCCAACCTATCGTGAAGGGCTTGCAGATTTATTAGCACGGGAAAGATCTGACTAGCCGATCTTTATATCCAACGCGGCAATACCAAGGGTGTCCAACACCTTTGCCTCGATATGTTCGGAGTTCATCGCGGCGTCAGCGTACATATCAGCGGGATTGGCGTGGTCGATGAACGTATCGGGCAGCACCATGGACCGGAATTTAAGCCCTGTGTCGAACACCGCTTCTTCGGCCAACAGCTGTGCTACGTGGGACCCGAACCCGCCGACAGCGCCTTCTTCGATCGTAATCAAAGCATCATGGTCTGTGGCCAGTTTCAGGATCATGTCGCGATCCAAGGGCTTGGCAAAGCGCGCATCGGCGATGGTCGGTGTGATGCCTTTGGCGACCAAAACGTCAGCGGCTTTTTCAACTTCGGACAAGCGTGTGCCGAAAGACAGAATTGCGACTTTTCCGCCGTCACGAACGATGCGTCCTTTGCCGATTTCCAGCGGTTTAGGATCTTCAGGAATGTCTACACCGACACCTTCCCCACGCGGAAAGCGGAAGGCGATTGGGCCATCATCATGGACGGTGGCGGTCGCAACCATACGGGCCAATTCCAATTCATCGGCTGCAGCCATCACGACGAAACCCGGCAGATTGGCGAGGTATGCAATATCGAATGATCCTGCATGGGTCGCGCCATCTGCGCCAACTAAGCCAGCACGGTCGATGGCAAATCGGACGGGCAGACGCTGAATCGCCACATCATGCACAACTTGATCATAACCCCGTTGCAAGAATGTGGAATACATCGCGCAGAATGGCTTCATTCCGCCTGCGGCCAAAGCAGCGGCAAACGTCACCCCGTGTTGTTCCGCAATCCCCACATCAAAGCACCGCGAGGGATAGCGTTCGGCGAAAAGGTTCAGGCCTGTGCCATCTGGCATTGCAGCGGTAACTGCGCACACTTTGTCGTCTTTCGCCGCATGGTCCAGCAACTGTTTTGCAAACACAGACGTATAGGATGGCGCATTGGATTTCGTCTTTTTCTGCTCTCCTGTCAGTACGTCGAACTTCGCCGTGGCATGCCCCTTATCGTGGGCAGCTTCGGCAGGGGCATAGCCTTTGCCTTTCTTTGTAATCGTGTGGATCAGAATTGGGCCATCAGCGCGTTCCTTCACGGTTCGCAAAACAGGCAGCAACTGATCCATATCGTGGCCATCAATCGGGCCGAGGTATGAGAAGCCCAACTGCTCAAACATCGTGCCGCCAACAGTCATGTGTTTCAGCATATCCTTCGCCCGCTTCGCCCCTTCGCGCAGGGGTGGAGGTAGAAGGCTGACGGCACCTTTGGCCGCAGATTTGAATTCCTGAAACGGCGCACCTGCGTAAAGCTGGGACAGATAGGACGACAGCGCACCGACAGGCGGGGCAATCGACATTTCATTGTCGTTCAGAATCACGATCATACGCTTCTTTAGGTGACCAGCGTTGTTCATCGCCTCAAACGCCATACCAGCGGACATGGACCCATCACCGATCACTGCAATCGTATCGCCGATCCCATGATCGGGCGCACCGCCCAGATCCCGCGCGACAGCAAAGCCAAGTGCTGCAGAGATTGAAGTCGAAGAATGCGCCGCACCGAACGGATCATAGGGCGATTCATCCCGCTTACAAAATCCTGACAGACCATCCTTCTGACGCAGAGTCCTGATACGGTCCCGCCGTCCGGTTACAATCTTGTGCGGGTAACATTGGTGGGACACGTCCCAAATAATTCGGTCCTTGGGGGTATCAAACACAGCATGCAAAGCGACTGTCAGTTCAACCACACCCAAACCTGCACCCAAGTGACCGCCAGTTTCAGATACCGCTGAAATTGTTTCCGCGCGCACTTCATCCGCCAATTGGCTGATCTGCCGATCCGTCAGACCCTTCATATCTGCGGGGATGTGAACAGTGTCTAACAAAGGGGTATTCGGGCGGTCTGACATGCTTGGTCGTCCTTATTTCTTGCGATCCACAACGAACGTCGCCGCTGCTTTCAACACATCTGCCTTTGCACCGAACGGGACCAATGCATCTGCAGCCTGTTCGGTCAATTCCCGTGCGCGGGCCTTTGCAACGTCGAGCCCCAGAAGAGACACAAAAGTTGCCTTACCTGCATCTGCATCTTTTCCCGTAGCTTTGCCGACTTCTGCGGCATCGCCTTCTACATCCAAGATGTCGTCGGCGATTTGGAAAGCCAGTCCCAAACACTGCGCATAGTGTCGCAGGGGGGTCGGGTCTTCTTGCGCAAGCAACGCACCTGCCTGCGCGGACCATTCGATCAACGCACCTGTTTTGTTCTTCTGAAGCTCACTTATCTGATCCAACGTCAGCGGCGCCGCCGCCGTTTCTGCCGCAATATCCTGCGCCTGCCCCAGCACCATGCCTTCGGCACCGGATGCCTTGGCAAGTGACGACACCAACGCAATTCGAACTGCCGGATCAGCGTGGGTCACAGGATCAGCCAGCAAATCAAAGGCCAGCGTTTGCAACGCATCACCAACTAAAACGGCAGTCGCATCATCCCATTTCTTATGAACAGTTGGCAGCCCACGGCGCAGGTCGTCATCGTCCATGCAGGGCAGATCATCGTGGACCAGAGAATAGGCATGAAGTGCTTCAATCGCGGCCCCTGCATGTGCCGAACTCTGCGGATTAACACCATACAAAGCTGCGGCCTCCATCACCAAAAACCCACGTAACCCTTTGCCACCAGTCACCGCATACTGCATCCCATGTACCATCGGCAGGTCAGCATAGCCCACAATTCGGCCTGCCAAAACAGCCTGCGTCGCCACCGCAGCAGCAGCCAAGCGTACGGGAAAATAGGACATGCCTACCCCTGATCATCGAGCGGTGCAGTGCCGGTCGGCTGACTGTCACCATTCAACGTAATCGCGGCGACCTTTTCTTCGGCAGCTTTCAACTTTGCCTCACAATGCGCTTTCAACGCAGCACCACGTTCGTACAGTTTAATGGAATCATCCAGCGCAACATCACCGCGTTCCAGCTGAGTGACTGTCTTTTCCAACTCGGCCATTGCTGCCTCAAAGGTCATATCTTTCAAGTCTAAATCAGCCATTTGCACGCTCCATCAATACTTCAACATGGGCCTTTGCACTGGCCGCAAGTGAGTCCAAGTCATAGCCACCTTCCAAACAACTTACCACCCGACCTGACGCATGGGTGTCAGCCAAATCGCACAGTTGCGATGTCGCCCATGCGAAGTCTTCGGTGGTCAATTCCATCCCCGCCAATGGATCAGCCGCATGTGCATCAAACCCTGCGGAAATCAGCAGAAGTTCAGGTTTCCAACGATCCACCATGGGAAGTACATCGTGCGTAAAGGCGTTTCGAAACGCCTTGGATCCGGCACCATCTGCCAGTGGTATATTCAAAACATTGTTGTAACCACCCGTTTCATGCGCGTGACCGGTACCCGGGTACAGCGGCATTTGGTGGGTCGAGCAGAATAGAATACGTTCGTCACCTTCCACCAAGTCCTGCGTTCCATTCCCGTGATGCACATCGAAATCCACTACCGCGACGCGCTTCAAGCCATGATGATCCAGCGCATGTTTCGCCGCGATTGCGATATTTCCGAAGAAGCAGAACCCCATCGGGGTTGTCTGCTCACAATGATGCCCCGGCGGACGCATAGCGACAAAAGCGTTCTTTGCCTGGCCCGTCATGACTTCATCCACCGCACGGACGGCACCGCCAGCACAACGCAGCGCGGCCTCCAAAGTGCCTTCCATCATGTGTGTGTCACCATCCAACGAAACCCAACCGGATTCAGGTGCGGCATCGCGGATCGTATCAATATGGTTTTGCGGATGAACCCGCAGCAGATCGTCGTCAGACACGAGCGGAGCCTTCATGGTCGGAACATTCAACGGTTCTAATGCCGCCAAGATATACTCCAACCGCGCCACCTGTTCAGGATGACCGGGTGGATTGACGTGGTTCAGGCAAGCGGGGTGTGTCACGATAATTGTCATGTAACTGACAAATCGGAAAATGCGGGGCGGGGCAAGTTAAAGGTCCCTTAGACCATGGCGAAGCATACTGATCGCGATTGACCACAACGCTAAAGAACGAATGGTCCGTGCCTGCCGCACCAATTTCACCACACGATCATCGGCATATACTTGCGCCGGCAATAAATCAGGCCTGTGCAAAACCACTTCTTCTAGAAAATGGTGCATACGGCTGTTCGGGCGGAAAAACGAAATAGTTGGCATTGCTGTTTTCGTCCAAACGGCAAAAGCAGACTTCAATTCACGTCGATGGTGTCTTCGAAGGTGCCGACGCAAGCGGGGTGATCCATATCCCCACACCCAGACAGATAACATTTCAAGAATTAGCCCCAATTACTCAGGCGCCAACATGTACCCCGCACCACGTACCGTCTGCAGATAGCGGGGACGTTTGGGGTCTTCTTCAATCTTTCGACGCAGGCGTGTGATCTGAACATCGACCGCGCGTTCCTGCGCCTGCCCGCCATCACGACCCAATTCTTCGACCAGATGAGTCCGGCTTAACGCCTCACTCGGCTTGGACGAAAAGATCCGCATCAGGTGGCTTTCGGTAGCCGTCAAACGGACCATGTCCGCACCCTGCCACATCTCACCCCGATCAATGTCATAACGCACGGCACCCAAGTGAAAAACCTTCGGAATCTTCGGCGTTTCTTCGGCAACCGGCGCGCGGCGTAAGATCGCATTCAAACGCAGCAGCAGTTCTTTCGGCTCAAACGGCTTGGCCAGATAATCATCCGCGCCAGCCTCTAGCCCCTCAATCCGGTCCTTCGTATCACCTTTAGCGGTTAACAACAAAATCGGAGTCGACCTGTTTTCCCGCAAATCCTTCGTCAGCGAAATTCCGTCTTCGCCGGGCATCATCACATCCATAATAATCAGATCAAAATCCAAGCCACTTAGAATACGCCGCGCATGGGCAGCATCTTTGGCAGTAGAAACAAGAAACCCGTTCCGCATCAGGAATTTCTGCAACAAGGTGCGGATGCGTTCGTCGTCGTCAACAATCAATAAATGTGCGTCTGGTATCATGTCCCGCCCCGTTCACTGACCTTCTTATACGTTTTGTGAAGGTCAGGGTCCATCATAGCCTCAAGCACTTCGCGAAATCCATGAACAGCTTCGGGACCCGCCGCTTTATATGCCTTCCGCATACGGGTGCTTTGAGCGTCGGACAATGCACGTTCCAGTGAATACCCTGCATCCGTCAGCGTCAGGTTCCGTTCACGTTTATCCTGAACGCCAACCTCATTTTTCACCAATCCATCACTGATCAGTGTCCGAAGGACCCGGTTCAGGGACTGTTTTGTCACCCCTAACGTGTTCAATAACGCATTCACCGTCGTCCCCGGACTGCGCGCCACAAAATGCAACGCGCGGTGATGGGCGCGGCCATAGCCCTGTTCGGCCAAGATGCGATCAGGGTCTGCGGTGAACCCGCGATAGGCAAAGAACATTGCCTCGATCCCTTTGCGCAACTGGTCGTCGGTCAGAAACAACAATGCTTCACCCAATTCGGGCCTGTTTCCACGATCTGCCATAAAATTCACCTCTTGGACCAACAATACGTCAGTGTTGTTGACATTACTAGAATCGATTGTTACTCAAAATCAGATTTTACGCAATATTATGTCCACTTCGGACGTATCAGGGTAATTTTCATAAATTACATCCTAAGGAGGAGACGAAAATGGCTGAATCTTATGACGATCGCGACGGTATCATCTGGATGGATGGGAAACTGGTCGATTGGCGGTCTGCAAACGTACATATTCTATCCCACGCGATGCACTATGCATCATCTGTGTTTGAAGGCGAACGTTGCTACAACGGCAAAATCTTCAAATCCCGCGAACACACCGAACGCCTACATTTTTCAGCTGGCGAATTGGATTTCGAAATCCCCTATTCCGTTGATGAAATCGAAGAAGCCAAGGCAGCCGTTCTGAAAGCCAACAACCTGACTGACGCTTACGTGCGTCCGGTTGCATGGCGCGGTGCAGGCCTAGATATGGGTGTCGCATCCGCGAAGAACCCAGTCCATCTGGCCATCGCATGCTGGGAATGGGGCAACTATTACGGCGATGCGAAATTTGACGGTGCAAAGCTGGACATCGCCAAATGGAAACGCCCATCCCCTGAAACGATCCCTGTCCACGCGAAAGCGGCCGGCCTGTACATGATCTGCACAACATCCAAACACGCCGCCGAGGCAAAGGGCTGTTCCGACGCATTGTTCATGGATTACCAAGGGTACGTGGCCGAAGCGACTGGCGCGAACATCTTCTTTGTTAAAGGCGACGAAGTTCATACACCACTGGCTGACGGTTTCTTGAACGGCATCACGCGTCGTACGGTTATCAAAATGCTGGAAGATGATGGTGTTAAGGTGATCGAGCGCCGTATTTTGCCGGAAGAAATGGCAGACTTCGATCAGTGCTGGCTGACCGGGACGGCTGCGGAAGTGACGCCTGTTGGTCAGATCGGTGACTATATGTTTGAAGTTGGCGATCTGTGCCGGAAAGTTGCAAAGGATTATGAGGCGTTGGTTCGGGCTTAATAGTTGTGGCTGG
>JBMZCY010000003.1:0-24321 GCA_049613825.1 Planktomarina sp. | reverse complement strand
CGAGGCCGCTTATGAGGCCGCGATGGCTAACCCAACTTGGCCTGCACGAATGCAGCGCCTGACGACCGGAAAGCTGGTTAATCGGCTGCAAGGCCAAGAACTGTGGTTGGACGGCGGGCATAATCCAGCAGCTGGCAAAGCACTGGCCGATACAATCAAAGCGCTGCCTCCCCGCAAAACGCATTTGATTTGCGGAATGATAAATACGAAGGATGTCGCAGGATTTTTGCGGCCCATGGCCGATATCGCAGACAGTTTGATAGCTATTGGTATCCCGGGTGAAGCAAACGCGGTGTCGCCCAACGACATTGCGCAAGCCGCTAAATCTGTCGAAATTTCTGCCACAACCGCAACGGATGTTGATTCTGCGCTTTCCGTGCTGGGACAGCACCATCCACAGGCGCGGGTGATTATTTGTGGGTCACTTTATCTGGCTGGCCACATTTTGCGTGAAAATTGATCGCGGTTATATCTGGAATAAGTGCCTGAATATGACCGACTATTTCTAATATCGGTACAGTTTGTTCTAATATGGCTGCGTTGACTTCTGCTGTGAATCTCCTTGTTGTATACATAATATGACATATTTCGCGATGTTTTAGTCAAATTTTGTGGTTATTTGACGAAAGACAATCTGTAGACAAATGGGATATACGCCTTGCATCGTCCTTTGATAATTGTAGCCGCTTTGATCGCTTTTGGCGCCCTGACATTTTTCTTGTCAGGGGGCGTGGAACCAACAGACACGACCACTGCCCGTTTATCGACAGAAATCACAGCGCCACGCCAGTCGGTCGTGAATGCCGAACTTGTTGAGGATGTGGTTTCTGAATCCATGACACCTATACAAATTCCAACTGTCGAAGATGCCCCCGGTGTCATTGACGTGGATGAAGCAGCACCAATGGTCGCGGCCAATCCCGAAATGCTGGCAATCGCAGACGTATCCTCTGATGTTGGAGGAATGGGTGCCGTGGTTGTTGTCACGGATACGTTGGCGGATGCACCCGTTGTTGAGATTGACAATCATGTTGCAAATATCGCTGCGGTCCAAGACCTGATTGTACCGCAACGACCTGTGGCCCCGGCAGCCGAAGTGCCGATTATTTTGGGCGCCCCAATCACTGTGGAAACCCAAGCACCTTCGCTGGTTGCTTCACTTTCAAGCTTAAACCCCGTTGCAGATACAACGCCGGTGTTAAGTTCTAATTTTGACAGCAACCCGACGCGGTTGCGTGCGCCTGCGGTGATTGCAGTAACCTCGGTATCCCCCGTCGTTGGGCCGACTATCACAACCCAACAACCTGCACCTTTCATCACTGAACGACCCGCCGAAGAAGTTGCGGTTTTTGCATCGCGATCTTCTGGGGCATTGCTTTTGACGGCAACCGCGTTGGGGGCAGATGGTGTGTTGCGTCCCTCTGCGGTTGGATCGTTGGCAGGTATAGCCTTAAGTGCGCCTGCGCCGACCATCGCGCCGCAACCAGCGGCAATCCCGAACCTTGTGGTTGCGCCGACCTTTCAATCCACAAGAATTGCGACAATTCAGCAACCTGCTGATACTTTGGGTGCTCTTGATTTTACGACCCTTGCACCGTCCCCGGCGCCTGCGCCAACAATCGATCTAACTACAGTGGCACCTAGCCTATCGATTTCGGCAGTTCCAACGACACCCGTTGCGCCTGTTGTCGTTGAACCAAAGGCGTTTATCACAACCCACAGGGTCCGGCACGGTGAATCGCTGACTGGCTTGGCGATCCGTTATTACGGCGATCGGGAAGCGTTTGTTCATATCTTTGAAGAAAACCGCGATGTTTTGAAAAGGCCAACTGGCATTAGCATTGGTCAATTGCTGCGTATTCCTGTGGTCGCAGGTTACAACTAATTTAACGGATCTGATCCTAATTTTCCCAGCTTTCGGACTGCATTTCGCGCAAGCGTGATGCAGTCCGTTCGAATTCAAAACTACCTGCACCTTTGGGATAAAGTTTCTCGGGTGGGGCTGCTGCGGATGCGATCAGCTTTACCCGTGCCTCGTACAGCGCATCAACCAGGGTAACAAAGCGCTTAGCCTCGTTCGCATTTGTGGGGCCTAAGATCGGGATGCGATCCAGAAGCAGAACTTTGACTGCATCTGCAACGGCCAGATAATCTGCTGCACCCAATGGTGTACCACACAGATTGTGAAACGTCGTGCGTCCAATCCCATTGCGAAATTGTGGAATGGTCACCGTGCGACCTGTTACAGTCAGCGCCAAGGGGTCGCCATTCCCACCTGCCAGATCATCCCAAATTGCGTCCATTTCAGTATCTGCCTGCGGTCCGAGTGGTGTGAAATATACTGCCCCGCCCGCCAGACGATCCTGACGGTAATCGGTGGGTGAGATCAGTTCGTGGACGACCATTTTGTCTTTCAGAATGTCGATGAATGGAAGGAACAAGGCACGGTTCAAACCATCTTTGTACAGATCATCAGGGTGGCGGTTTGAGGTCGCAATGATCACCACGTCGCGCATCATCAGCTGTTCGAACAAGCGGCCGACGATCATCGCATCTGTAATATCTGTGATCTGCATTTCGTCAAACGCAAGGCAGCGGATACCGTTGGCCAAACCTTCGGCGACTGGAATAATCGCATCATCCACACCCCGCTTGCGGGCGGTGCCCATTCCTGCGTGAACCTCTTGCATGAAAGCATGGAAATGAACGCGGCGGGTGTTTGGAACACGGTCTGCGAACATATCCATCAACATGGATTTTCCGCGTCCGACACCGCCCCACAAATACAACCCCTTGGGCGCGGGGGGGGCTTTGGTGAACCAACCACGCTTTACAGGTTGGATTAAGGCCTCAGCGACACGATCTAATGCGGCAAGGGCAGACACCTGCGCCGGATCGGTGGTCAATTGCCCTGCGGCAACAAGGGATTGGTAGGTGTCTTGCAATGTCATGTCGGGGGAATACCGCGAAGATGATGTGTGGGGTAGGCTCTATTTACGGGTAAATGTGGTGAATAATCCGTGTTGTGATGAAAGCCGGCTTTTGGCGCTGAATCCTGCAGCTTTCAGGTTTTTCGCAATCCCTTGGTTTCCCCCCTCGGACTGTTTGATCAATGCAGCGGCGGCAACCCGACGTCTGAATTCACGCGGACTGTCACAGTTTTGGCTATATCCGCAAAGCCGCGCCACACGGGCAATCGCGAACCAAGTCTTTGCCGAGAGTTTCAGCGGCATGTGCGACTGGGCGGGCAAATGTGCTTCGTCAAAGGTCGCGTCGGCCAGATGATATTTGCCATACAACAAGCGGGCAGTTGCGCGACTGCGGTGCAGGTTGCTGCAAACAATTATGTCGGGTAGCGGTTTCATAGCGTTTGCCTGCGTCCGGTCGATCGAGGCAGAATTATAGGTTTGAATAGCATCAGGCACATTCCGCGCCATGACCCACTTGGACCAACTCACCATAACCCGATTGTGCCGTTGAAGTGTAATTGTTTGCAGAGAACGATCTAGGGTGCTGCTTGCGGTAAGTCCAGTACCGGACATCTGCAATTGACCACCCCAATCGCTTGGCACATGGTCGGGCTATGACAAAGACGCCCCTGATCACCCCTGTTCTTATTGCGGGCTGCACGATTATGATGATCGGATTTGCCATTCGCGCATCGTTTGGCGTGTTCCAAATTCCAATTGCGGAAGAATTCGGATGGCTGCGGGCTGAATTTTCGCTGGCGATAGCAATTCAGAACCTTGCGTGGGGTATTGGACAGCCGATCTTTGGCGCGATTGCGGAACGGGTCACAGATCGCAAAGCTATTATTCTGGGGGCTTTTACTTATGCCGCTGGCCTGATTCTATCGTCCTACGCAGTTACGCCGGGACAGCATCAGTTCCTTGAAATTCTTGTGGGTTTTGGCATCGCGGGCACGGGGTTCGGCGTCATCCTTGCGGTGGTCGGGCGTGCCGCCAGTGACGAAAACCGGTCGATGGCCTTGGCGATTGCCACTGCGGCGGGGTCCGCAGGGCAGGTAATCGGTGCGCCCGTTGCGGAATACCTGTTGACCGTGATGCCGTGGCAATCTGTGTTCATCGTTTTTGCTGCCGCGATCCTGTTGTCATTGCTGGTTTTGCCCGCAATGAAGACCGATCAAACCGCATCCAAGGCCGAGTTGGAGGAATCCATCGGCCAAGTCATCACCCGTGCCTTCAAAGATCCTTCGTACACTTTGATCTTCCTTGGCTTCTTTTCCTGCGGTTACCAACTGGCCTTCATTACCGCGCATTTCCCTGCGTTTGTGACTGAATTATGCGGACCGATCCTGCCGGGTGGAGCGTTATATTCCATCGGGATTACATCAACATCCGTATTGGGGGCTGTCGCGATTTCGCTGATTGGTGCCGCGAATATCATCGGCACGCTGACGGCTGGATATCTGGGGAAAAGGTATTCGAAAAAGTATCTGCTGGCGGGGATTTATGTCGGGCGTACGGTCATTGCAACTTTGTTCATTCTGTTCCCGATCACGCCAACGACAGTCATTTTATTCAGCGTCGGGATGGGGTCACTTTGGCTGGCGACAGTGCCCCTGACGTCGGGCCTTGTCGCCCACATCTATGGACTGCGGTACATGGGAACGTTGTACGGAATTGTGTTCTTTTCACACCAGCTGGGATCATTCCTTGGCGTATGGCTGGGGGGACGGATGTATGACATGTATGGCGACTACACAGCTGTTTGGTGGGTCGGCATTTGTGTCGGGCTGTTCAGTGCGATTGTGCATTTGCCAGTGAAAGAACGTCCGTTGCTCGCTGTGGCACGTTAACCTACAGCATCCAAAATATACTGCGCCGTCATCAAATCCAAATGCGCACCGCCGCCGTTCTTGAACACGGTGATGTCGGTGCCGGTACGCGTGAAAGCATCCATATTATAGAAATCGCCCAGCACATGATCTCGTGAGATGACGCCGGTTTCGAGTGGAATTTTCAACTCTCCGATATGATCCAAAGTCGTCTGGAAACTGTCCACATAGACGCGGGATTTTTGCAGGGCGGCATCATCGGCTTCCCTCATATCGGGGCGGTACGCTCCGATCATGTTCAGGTGCTGGCCTTCGTGCAGCCAGTCCCCTTTGATGATGGGTGTTGTCGTCATGGTGGCGGTCAGGATGATATCAGCGGCACGCACCGCCGTTTCCAAATCATCCGCAACAACAGCACCTGTCTGCGTGGCTAACGCATCTGCACCCGCCCGGGTCCGGTTCCAGATTGTAAACCGAGCGTTTGGAAAACCCGCCGAGAACGCTTGGATCAGCGAATGTCCCACTGTTCCTGCGCCCACGATCAAAATATTCTGCGCACCTTTTGGGGCCAACAACAACGCCCCCAACAAACTGTCCCCGGCGGTTTTCCATTTCGTCACCAGATGGAAATCGATCACCGCAGACAGGGCACCGTTCTTGTCATCAAACAACATCACCCCGCCGCCAACCATCGGGTCGCCCTTTGCGGGATTGTCAGGAAAAATGGTTGCTGTCTTGGTCAACATCCCCAGTCCGTCAATCCAAGCAGATCGTGACAACACAGTGTCTTTACCGCGATACAGAAACAAGTCTTCGATTGATGCTTTGGGCCGCTGATGTTCTGCTTTGAAGGTTTCAACCAAGGCCATCCAATCCATCGTCGCTTCGCCTACTGCAAACGAGATCGTGCGCATTACGTGGCTTCTTTTGTGGTCAACAAGCCTTCGGCCACCAAGCGATTTGCCCATGCGTCCGGGCCTTCAAACAGATGTGTATGCCAGCCCCGTGCTTTGGCCGCTGCGATGTTGTCATTGCGGTCATCTGCGAACAACAGGCGGTCTGGGGCGATACCGCAGTCGCGTTCAACAGCTTCATATATCGCGGCTGTGGGTTTAATCACCTGCAATTGACCTGACACATATTCACGGTCAAATTCATTCAGAAAATCATACTGCGTTTGGGCATAAGCATAACTTTCCACCCCGAAATTCGTCAATGTAAAGACAGGTACACCCTTGGCGCGCAATGCGCGCAACAAGCGGACGGAACGAGGAATCATCGGCTGCGCCAACTGTATCCAGTTGTCGTGCCAATCCCGAATTTCGGCCCGCCATTCGGGGTACTGTTCCGCTGTTTCGTAGATCACATCTTTGAAGCCTTCACCCATGTCCACGCGGTCGTTCATCCCGTGTAAGTCGACGGCTGCGAACATGGCTTTGCGACGGTCTTCGCCAATGGTGCGGTCGTAATAAGTTTCAGGGTGCCATTCGATCAGCACGTTTCCAATGTCAAAAATGACGGCTTCGATGGGCATGGGGATACTCCTGTTTGTTACAGGCATCATGCCGGATAATTTTGGTTAACGCACACTGTTTCTGGGCACACGTCGCACCTTGGCGTTCACGGTTTCCCGCCAGACCATGAACAGGCCTGATGCAAGGACAATGCCCATGCCGGTCAATGCAATTTGATCGGGCCATTCTGCAAAAAACAACCACCCCAATATTCCTGCATAGATCAATCCACTGTATTCAAACGGCGCAATAACTGCGGCATCAGCCATGCGATACGCTTGTGAAATTGCAGCCCCTGCAATGGTGATCCCGATCCCGATCGTTGCCATTATAGCAAGGTCAGATAGTGATGGTATCACCCAAGGCAAGGTCAAAAACTGCATCGAAGGTGATCCCTGATCTACATATGTGCCATTGCCCAAAGCCAAACCAATTGCGGCGCTAACAAACACGAACACCAACGAGGGATAAAATGTCATAGAAATAAGCGATTCTGTTGGGGCCAGTTTCCGGGTCATGATATGGAATGTGGCATAACCCATCGCACCCAGCATCGGGAATAGCGCGGTCAGGCGGAAGGCATCGGTGCCCGGTTTTACAATCAGCAGCACCCCGATGAACCCGATCGCAATCGCGGTCCATCGTTGGGGGCCAACGTGTTCGCCAAGGAAAATCACGCTGAAGATCGAAATCAGGAACGGGGCGATAAAGAAAATTCCTGTGGCTTCGGCCAGTCCCAAATCGGCCAACCCCATGTAGAAAAACAGATTCGCCCAAACCACGCAAAACCCGCGCATGATATGGGCAGGCAGGCGGCTGGTATGGATATTTTTGAATCCACCTGACAATGGCACAACGATTAAGACCATCAATAGAACACCGACCAGCGAACGTACCAACACAATCTGATGTAACGCATAGCCATCAGATAACGCCTTTACCAACGTGTCGTTGCCCGTAAAACAGAGTGAGGCAAACAGCGCAAAGCCCGCGCCCCAGATGATCGAATTTTGTGAAGACATGTGAATTTCGTACGCATAAATCGTACGATTTACTTTGCCAAAAACGACGTGCGTGTCGCTAACCTAAACTGGGATCATCCAGCAGGTGTTGCCCGTGGCGATCCTCAACTTCGATCACCCACAGATCGGGATCCATCTTGCGTTGACGGGTCAGGGATGCATCCACATCCACCTCGACCCCGTTAGTCAGAACGTCCCACTTGCGGTCGCCTGTCATCAGGTCGAAACTGCGGTGAAATAGCGTCGCGTTGCCGTCCAGCGTGTTCAGTTTCACCAGAACCGCCCCTGCATCCGCGTCACCCTTGGCGACGACAAACACAGGGATATCAACCAGCCGCAATCGCGTCAGATAGGCCCCGACCCAGACATGGGTGGCCAGCCGGTTCACACGTTGCCGTCGCGGAATTCCAGACCCATTTCGGAATAACGCTCTTTCTCTTCCAACCAGTTCGGGCGCACTTTGATCTGCAGGAACAGGTGCACACGGCGGCCAAGGAATTCTTCCAGATCAGTACGGGCGGCGGTAGAGATTGCTTTGATCGTCTCACCCTTTTTGCCCAGCACGATGCCCTTATGACCATCGCGCATGACGTAGATCAGCTGGTCGATCTTGACGCTACCATCTTTGCGTTCTTCCCATTTTTCCGTTTCCACCGTCAGCTGGTAGGGCAGTTCCTGATGCAAGCGCAGGGTTAGCTTTTCCCGAGTCGTTTCTGCCGCCAGCATCCGCAGGGGCAGGTCGGCGATTTGATCTTCGGGGTACAGCCATGGGCCTTCCGGCAACTCGCCGGCGATCCATTCTTTCAAGGCCTGACAGCCGTGGCCTTTTTCGGCGCTAATCAGGAACGTCTCAACGAAATCAAATTTCTCGTTCAGGTCTTTGGTCAGTGCCAACAATTTCTCTGCCTGCACGCGGTCGATCTTGTTGATCGCCAAAGCAATGCGTTTCTTCGCAGGCAAGTCTTTCAACGCTTCGATGATCGCATCCACACCTTCGGTCACACCACGGTGTGCTTCGATCAGCAGCACGGTCAGGTCAGCATCTGCAGCACCCCCCCAAGCGGCATTGACCATTGCGCGGTCCAAACGGCGGCGGGGGCGGAAGATGCCGGGGGTATCCACAAACACGATCTGGCTTTCATCCTGTAACGCCACACCGCGAATACGGGCGCGGGTGGTTTGCACCTTGTGCGTCACGATCGAAACTTTAGCCCCGACCATCCAGTTCAGTAATGTCGATTTACCTGCGTTCGGTTCCCCGATGAGGGCCACAAATCCTGCGCGTGTCATGTCTGTACCCTTTCCAGCAATTGTTTTGCTGCGGCCTGTTCAGCCAGTCGTTTTGATGTCGCTTTTGCGGTGGTGGTTTCACCGGTGTGCAGTGTAACTTCGATGGTAAAGATCGGTGCGTGGTCAGGCCCGCTGCGATCAATAATCGCATATTTTGGCGGCGGCCCTTTGCGGGCCTGCGCCCATTCCTGCAATGCGGTTTTGGCGTCGCGGGCATCATCGGCGACCTCGGCCACGCGTTTGCCCCATAGGCGAATAATCAGGTCTTGGGCAGCGGTAAAACCACCATCGCGGTAGGTGGCGGCGATCAATGCCTCCATCCCGTCGCCCAGCAGCGCGTCTTTGCGACGACCGCCGGAAATCATTTCTGACCGGCCCAGCTTCAGCGCATCACCCAAACCGATTGAGCGGGCCACATCTGCACACGTCTCTTTGCGAACCAGCGCGTTATAGCGGGGGGCCAGTTGCCCTTCGGATGCTTTAAAATCTTCGTCAAACAACGCCTCGGCCATGACCAGACCCAGCACACGGTCGCCCAGAAATTCCAGCCGTTCGTTATGTTTGCGATCCTGTCCTGCCATGGACGCATGGGTCAACGCGGTGATCAACAGTTCGGGATTCCGAAACGTATAGCCGATCCGCGTTTGCAGGGCTTGGGCGTCTTTGGACAGTTTCACTCGACCGCCTTAAAGTAACGGTCGCTGCGCCATGTCCAGAATGCGAGGATGGATGATCCGGCAGATGAAAAGATGATCCGGTCCGCGCGGCCAACGATGTCTTTCGCAGGGACAAATCCAACACCGCGTACAGATTGTGGAAAGCGACTGTCTGTCGAATTATCGCGGTTGTCACCCATGAAGAAAAAGTGGCCTTCGGGGACTGTATTTATGCGCGTGTTGTCGGCGTATGCACCACCCTGACCGCGTGGGTTGTCTGCATCAAATGTCTTCAGAATCGAATGTTCAACACCGTTCGGCAGAGTTTCCGTATAGCGTGTCTTGCTACAATCGGCACCAATGCCCACGGTGTTTTCACGGCACAATGGACGGTTGCCATGTGGACCTTGAGGTTCAAAGGTTTCAACAAATACACCTGCTTCGACTTGTGGGACGATTTCACCGTTGATGTATAAACGACCGTCTTGCATCTGGATTTTGTCACCTGGCAGGCCGATCAGGCGTTTGATGAAATCGGTGCCATCGACAGGGTGGCGGAACACGACGACATCACCGCGTTCAGGGTCTGCGCCCCAGATGCGATCTGCGCGGTCTTCGATAACACCACAAAAGCTGTCGGCATCCAGATTGATCCCAGCAGCAGGGATCTGGATTTTCGGGCAGGATGCGTAGGAATAGCCATAGGCGAATTTGTTCACGAACAGAAAGTCGCCAATCAGCAACGTGTCTTTCATCGACCCTGACGGAATCCAGAACGGTTGAAACAGCAATGTGCGGAACAGGCCTGCGATGATAAGCGCCCAAAAGACGGTCTTAATTGTTTCAACGATGCTTTCAACGAAGGATTTCTGTGCTTTTTCTGCCATTTTACGTGCCGCCTTTGGTTTGTCGCTTCATGCGTCCCGTGTGCGATACTGTCAAGGTTTGGTCGGATTTGCCTCGATCACCACGAACGCCTGCGCCCACGGGTGATCGTCGGTCAGGGTGACGTGAATCGTGGCGGTGTGACCAGCGGGGGTCATGCTGTCCAATCGTTCCTTGGCCCACCCAGTGACGTGCATCACAGGTTGGCCTGTGGGCAGGTTGGTGACGGACATGTCTTTCCATGAAATCCCCATGGCCAATCCGGTGCCAAGGGCCTTTGAACATGCTTCCTTGGCCGCCCAACGTTTGGCGTAGGTGCCTGCAACGTCTTTGCGGCGTTCAGCTTTGCGTTGTTCGATTTCCGTGAAGACTCGGTTTTTGAAGCGGCGGCCAAAGCGGTCCAAGGTGCCTTGGATGCGGTCGATATTCGCAAGGTCGCTACCGATGCCGAGGATCATTGTTGTGCAATCTTGTAGGTCAGAATTTTCAAGCTGGCTGCCCCAAAAAACAGGGCAAATGTCCCCTCAAACCACTGGCGTGCACGTTTGTAGGCGGCGACGGCAGATGGTGTGGAAAACAGGAAGGCATAGCCGACAAACATCAGGATAGACCCTGAATAAAGCCATGCAAAGGTCTCCAAAGTTGCAGTAACAGGTGCACCAACGGGCAGGACGATTGCATAGACCGCACCCCATGACAGGATCGCTTTGGGATTGGTCAGGTGCAGCAGGACGCCTTTCCAGAACACTTTCTGAATGCCGCCACTGACGGTGCGTTCTTGTGCTGGTGGTTTTGAAGACAGGGCGGACTTCAGCGATTTGAACGCCAACCACAGCAAGTACAACGCACCAGCATAGCGGATGATTTCAAACAGCCAGACATTCGCCAGCATAATCGCGCTGACCCCAAGGGCCGCAGCGATACCCCACATGGCGGACCCCAAAAGGATGCCATGTGCGATGGTGACAGAATAGATCCGCCCACGGCCCATGGCTGTGCCTGCAATTGACAATGTCGCCGGACCGGGGCTGCCGCCGGCAAGGCACCAGCCGAACCAGAACAAGAAGAATTCGAACCCTTCCATCAGCCCTGTTCCTTCCACACACCCTTTGCACCCCAAGCATAGAATATGCGGGACAGGATCAGGGTAATGATGTTGTACAGGACGATCAGGGTCAGCAGAACTGTGACGCCTTCAGTCACCGTCGCGACAGCATCGCGATCCACACCGATGGACAGGGCAAAAGATGCGATGATGAAGGCTGCGAAAAACCCCGTTGCGATCAGCGACATGCGATAGGCCGTGCGCCACAGGTGGGGCAGGGGGGCGCTGTTCATGCGGGCATAATGCTGTCCTTCGATGAGGGCCGCAATAATCGGTGGGATCAACGCTGCCGCCGCACCACCATAGCCAAGGCCCAAGGCGGATAGCACCAAGTTCAACACAAATAGCGCCACCAGACACCCAAGGAAATTCAGGCAGTATCGCTTGCGATCAAATTTCATGTGATGGCTTCTTCCATCATGCGGCGCATTTCAGCGATTGCGGGGGCAAGGCCCATGAAGACCGATTCCCCGATCAGGAAGTGGCCGATGTTCAGTTCCTTGACACCGGGCAATTGGGCAATTGGGGTAACAGTGTCGAAAGTCAGGCCATGGCCTGCGTGCACTTCGAGGCCCAGATTGTGGGCAAACGTCGCACCATGTTGCAGGCGGCGCAGTTCGGCGTCGCGTGCCTCAGAATCGCCTTCTGCGTGGAAATCGCAATAAGCCCCTGTGTGTAGTTCAACTACTGCGGCGCCGACGCGTTTGGACGCTAATAGCTGCGCCTCGTCCGGCGCAACAAACAGCGACACACGGCAGCCAGCCTCAACCAGTGGTCCGATGTAATCGGTCAGTTTGTTCTGGTCGTTCGCCACTTCCAAGCCACCTTCGGTCGTGCGTTCTTCACGGCGTTCGGGGACGATGCACACAGCGTGAGGTTTGTGGCGCAGGGCGATGGCCTGCATTTCTGCGGTCGCTGCCATTTCGAAATTCAAAGGCGTGGTCAGGTGTTCCATCAACCCGTCAATGTCCGCGTCCCGAATGTGACGACGGTCTTCGCGCAAGTGTGCGGTGATGCCGTCCGCGCCAGCCTCTTCCGCCAGTTTTGCTGCACGAATGGGATCGGGATACGCCCCGCCCCGCGCATTGCGCAGGGTTGCAACGTGATCAATATTCACACCAAGTCGAAGGGCATTGGACATCATTTAATCCTCGGTCTTGGACCCGTCGCGTTTTGCGGTGGCCACTGCCTTATCTTTAATCTGGGCCAGTTTATCCCGCAACCGCCCCCGCCTGCGGTTCTGGTAGGCGCGGATTAAGGGAACCGTCAGGTAGTAACTGATGACGGCAAAGATGCCTCCAGCGATCAAACCGCCTACTAAATAAGGTAAAAACACGTCATTCCAGAACCGGATCAGATGCGACCATTCGGTTGTTTCGCCAGTGAAAAGAGACCGTAAATTGTACCAAAGATCGGAACTGGCATCACCGAATTTCTGTAATATCGACCTTTTGGCCTGACCTGCTGACCCACCGCCCAACAACGCATAGCCAATTCCCAGCGATGATGCGGCAATTGGAACATAAGTAATAGGATTCCCGATGAAGGTCGCAAGCAAGGCCGCGATCATATTCCCACGGATCACAAAGGCGAGTGCGGCGGCCCCAATCATATGAAGCCCCAAAAGCGGGCTGAATGTGATAAACACCCCGGCCGCAATGCCACGAGCAATTGTTTCAGGTGACCCGGGCAGGCGTTGCAGACGGTGTTGAACATACCGCACAGCACGACCCCATCCACCCTTGGGGTAGACAGCTTCGGTCAACGTGGCAGACCAAGTTTTGGGGGTACGTCTTTTAAACACCATTACCAATACTGCGATACCTGCTGACAGATGCAACATCACTTTCTGCTTCTAATGCAGTAAGGATAGAATGCAGTTGCGAGATATCACGAACTTCTAAATCAATTGCGACCCTGAAATAATCCGGCTTTCTGTCTAGAAAATTTAGGTCATGAATGTTGGCATTCAACTCCCCGATCACAGTACACACGCGGCCCATAATGCCCGCCCCATTGCGAAGGGTGACAATAATACGTGCGATATGTGTCGCCGCATGTTGCCCCTGCTGCCAGCGTACATCCAGCCAGCGGTCGTTGTCGTCGTAATATTTTTCTAAGGTCAGGCAGTCGATTGCGTGAATGACCACACCTTCGCCTTTGAACGTAATACCGACAATGCGTTCACCGGGAACCGGTTGGCAGCACGGCGCTGTTGAATAGTTCTGACCTGCGGCCAAACCGATCACGGCGTCTTCGGTTTTCACCTCGTCTGTAGACCGGATCTTCAGGTTCGGATAAATCGCTGCCACAACATCCCGGGCGGCGATTTCTGCGCTGCCCATGCGGGCCAGTAAATCATCCATTTCAGACAGGCCGAAATGTTTCGCGGCTGTTCGCAATGCTTTGTCAGTTGCCTTGCGGCCCACGGCCTCGAACCCGACGCGGGCCAGTTCCCAGCCCAGCTTGACATACCGTTCTTTGTCCAATTCACGCAGACTGCGGCGGATGGCGCCTTTGGCACGCCCAGTTGCGGCAATGTCGATCCATGTGGGTTGTGGGGTTTGCCCTTCGGCAGTGATAATCTGTACGGATTGCCCGTTGCGCAGGCGGGTCCACAAAGGCACGCGCAGGCCGTCGACTTTTGCTGACACTGTGGCCGACCCGATCCGTGTATGAATGGCATATGCAAAATCAATCGGCGTGGCCCCGCGCGGCAGTTTGATCACATCGCCTTTGGGCGTGAAACAGAACACCTGATCGGTGTACATTTCCAGCTTCACGGCCTCCAAAAACTCGGAATGGTCGCCTTCATTTGCAAAGCGTTCGGTCAGGGATGTAATCCATTCGGACGGGTCCATTGCAAACGGATTATCCTGCCGTTGACCGTCTTTGTAGGACCATGTTGCAGCAGCCCCTTTTTCAGCCACTTGATGCATGTCGCGGGTGCGTATCTGGACCTCGACCCGCCTTGCATTGCGGCCTGACACTGTGGTGTGCAGACTGCGATAGCCGTTCGATTTCGGTTGGCTGATGTAATCCTTGAACCGACCCGGAACAGCCCGCCAGCGTTGGTGGATCATACCAAGGGCGCGGTAACATTCGCCTTCGTCGGGTACGATCACGCGAAACCCATAGATGTCGGACAGGCGGGAAAAGGACAGTTCTTTGGTCTGCATTTTGCGCCAGATCGAATAAGGTTTCTTGGCGCGACCTTGAATTTCAGCGGTGATGCCTGCCTTTTTCATTTCGATCGTCAGATCGGTTTTGATCTTTTCGACCACGTCACCGGTTTCGCCCTGCAGCTTGATAAACCGCCGCATGATCGACAAGCGTCCGTCTGCATTTAGGACCTGAAAGGCAAGGTCTTCCAGTTCTTCGCGCAGCCATTGCATCCCCATCCGGCCGGCCAAAGGTGCATAGATGTCCATTGTTTCGCGGGCTTTGATCAGCTGCTTTTCAGGTTTCATCGCACGAATAGTACGCATGTTGTGAAGACGATCCGCCAATTTCACCAAAGTTACGCGAATGTCTTTCGACGTGGCCATGATCAGTTTGCGAAAATTTTCGGCCTGTTTTGTCGCACTGGATGCAAGTTCCAGATTTGTCAGCTTGGTTACACCATCGACCAGTTCGGCCACTTCGGGCGAAAACAGCTTTGCCACGTCCTGATAACTGGCGCGGGTGTCTTCGATGGTGTCGTGTAAAAGTGCGGTGATGATGGTCGCGTCATCCAGATGTTGACTGGCAAGAATTTCGGCCACAGCGATGGGATGGGTAAAGTATTTCTCGCCGGAATGGCGATACTGGCCATCGTGCATTTCGTCGCCAAATGCATATGCAGTGGCGATTTGATCTGCATTGGTCTTTGGATTGTAGGCACGGACAAGACCGATCAGGTCATCGGCTGTTGTCATGTCCGCACCTTTCGTGACTTAGCGCTGACCTTGGGCTTCCATCAGGGCGCGTAGCAATTTTTCGTCGTTCAGATCGTCTTCGGCCGGTTTGTCGACCTCCGCACCCATCAGCAGGGCCATGGAATCTTCTTCAGGTTCGTCAACTTCGATCTGGTTCTGGTGGCTTTCGATCATGCGTTCACGCAGGTCGTCGGCCTGCTGCGTTTCATCCGCGATTTCACGCAGGGACACGACAGGGTTTTTGTCGTTATCACGGTCCACAGTAATCGGGCCACCACTAGAAATTTCACGGGCGCGATGTGCTGCCAGCATGACCAATTCAAAACGGTTAGGGACTTTATCAACGCAATCTTCGACTGTAACGCGCGCCATGGGTATACTCCGATACGGGTGGTAGAAAGCGTCACATAGGCGCGAACACGGCAAAACACAAGTCGAAACAAGGGCTAAACCGGCTGAATTGCCGCGCGGTCTGTGGTGGGCAGGGTGTCCCACATTTGGCGGATTGTCAGGCCCAAAACAGGGTGGTGCCAATCGGGGGCAATGTCCATCATCGGACCCAGAACAAACGCCCGATCTTGTATGCGCGGATGCGGCAGGATCAACTGGTCGGGGACAGTGGTCTTTTGATCGTCTAGCGATAGATTGATCCATGACCGCACTGTCGTGGTGTCGGGCGCGATCAGTGCCCCATGTGCGATTATATCCAGATCAAGGGATCGTGCAGCCCAGCGTGTGGTCCGCACCCGGCCAAAATCCTGTTCGATGCTGTGCAACCGTTGAAGCAAATCCGTTGATTCGCCCTGCCATTCAATTGCGATGGCCGCATTCAGGTAATCGGGACCGGCGCCTGCAGGAAAACAAGGGGTTCGATATGTTCGACTTTGGGTTAAAATTTCAGCATAAGTGCCTATCGCTTCAGCCGCTTGTGCCAGTGCTTCCCTCAAATCGATATCGTCAGGGGCCATATTCGCGCCCAACGCAATGAAAGCCGTTACATTTGCTTGTCGTAAATCAACCACTTGCCGTGCCCCTAAATTTCTACCAAGGTAAGGATAACGTTACCTTATGGGGATGAGGAGACGTAAATGCTTTTGAGGAAAATATATGTTTTATCGGGATGAGCGCTTGGCGCTCTTTATTGATGGTTCGAATTTATACGCGGCAGCCAAGGCACTTGGGTTCGACATTGATTATAAATTGCTGCGCAAGGAATTCATGTCTAAGGGCAAGATGCTGCGGGCATTTTACTATACAGCACTGTTAGAAAACGAAGAGTATTCACCCATTCGCCCCTTGGTGGATTGGTTAAATTACAACGGCTTTACGATGGTGACAAAGCCCGCCAAAGAATTCACTGACAGCCAAGGTCGCCGCAAAGTCAAAGGCAACATGGACATCGAGCTGGCCGTGAACGCGATGGAATTGGCGCCGCATGTGAACCACATCGTTATATTCTCGGGCGATGGTGATTTCCGTCCATTGGTTGAAAGCCTGCAACGCCAAGGGGTGCGTGTGTCTGTCGTCTCAACGATTCGCAGTCAACCACCCATGATCGCTGACGAGTTGCGCCGCCAGTGCGATAACTTTATTGAATTGGATACATTGCGTGACATCGTGGGGCGACCGCCCCGCGAAGATCACGAAGGTAACGACCGCTAGGGTTATTGGGCCCCGCGCATCTAGCGAAAGGGTCACATATGCCGGATATCGAATTGGGCATCATCGGTGGGGGGATCGCAGGTCTGTCCACCGCAGTCGCCTGTCAACGTGCGGGCATTGATGCGCATGTGTTTGAAGCGGCACCTGCGATTAAACCCCTTGGAACATCACTATCACTTTGGTCGAATGCGATGACCTGTTTGGCTGACTGGGATTTGGCCGAAGGTGCAAAATCCAAGGGCGCGGTATTTGATCAGGTTGCCACCCGCCGGCCTGATGGGAAACCGTTTATGGTTCAGCCATTGCAGGATCTACAGGCCGAGGCGGGCCAGCCCGCCGTGATTGTTCGGCGTTCGGACCTAGCTGCGATACTTCGCAGTACGTTGGCGGATGACACTGTTCATCTTGGGCACGAACTTACAGACCTGAATGGCACTGAACTGGCCTTTGCCAATGGCATGAAAGTCACCGCAAAGCATGTGATTGCAGCAGATGGCATTTGGTCCCCGACTCGTGCCAAGATCCGCAACGATCCCGCACCGAAATATAGCGGCTACGGTGCATATCTGGGTCTGTCATCCGGCCCATCATTTCAGGATCAAGCCTGTGAATATTTGGGCCATGACGACCGCATGGGTGTTTTTGAAACAGGCGACGATACGCGCTACTGGTTCTATGTGGCAAACGATCCCGTTCGATCACAGCATGCCCGCGTTGTGCGGTCCGACGAAGTGTTGGACAAAATCACCCACTGGCCACAGCCATTTCAGGATTTGGTCAAGCAAAGCCACGACGGTATCGTTCACGTCGCGTTTCACGACCGTCCGGTGGGCAATCATTGGGGGATTGAAAACGTGACGTTGATCGGCGATGCAATGCATCCTTATGTCCCCAACTTGGGCCAAGGCGGATGCCAAGCCATCGAAGATGCGCACGCGGTCGCGGCCGGTTTGCAGCGCGGACATTGGGGCGTTGATTTGCAAAGTTGGATGCACAAGACCCGCACCAAACGTGCGCGGTATTTCTATGCAAATTCCCGTAAGGTTGGTATGCTTGCCCAACCGCAAAACCTGTTGCTGCGGATGATGCGAAGTGTGATATATGCAAAACCCATGCAGGGCTTGGTTACGAAAGAACTGCGCAAACAATTTATACGCCCTGCATATCCGGCCCCCTAGACCTGACACCTGCAATTGCCTAACTGTAAACCATGACTGACAAAGCCCCCCTGACGCTATACCTTGCGGCCCCACGCGGATTTTGCGCTGGCGTGGACCGTGCCATTCAAATCGTCGAAATGGCGTTGGAAAAATGGGGCGCACCTGTTTTTGTCCGTCATGAAATTGTGCACAACAAATACGTGGTCGATGGCCTGCGCGATAAAGGGGCGGTGTTTGTCAAAGAACTGGACGAATGCCCTGATGACCGCCCTGTGATCTTTTCAGCCCATGGCGTGCCAAAATCCGTACCAAACGCAGCGCAGGCGCGGAATATGATCTATGTGGATGCGACCTGTCCCTTGGTGTCGAAGGTTCATATCGAGGCACAGCGCCATTCCGACAACGGCCTGCAAATGATTATGATCGGTCACGAAGGTCATCCCGAAACTGTTGGCACCATGGGCCAGCTGCCGGATGGCGAAGTCCTTCTGGTTGAAACCGTCGATGATGTGGCCACAGTGCAGGTGCGTGACGAAGATAAGATCGCTTTTGTGACCCAGACAACCCTGTCCGTGGATGACACCAAAGATATCGTTGCTGCTCTGAACGTCCGGTTCCCCAAAATCGTTGGCCCGCACAAAGAAGATATCTGCTACGCTACTACCAACCGACAAGAAGCGGTCAAAGCCATCGCACCACAATCGGACGCGCTGCTTGTGGTGGGTGCTCCGAACTCCTCCAACTCTAAACGCTTGGTCGAAGTCGCGTCCCGCGCCGGATGCAGCTACGCCCAACTGGTCCAACGCGACACAGACATCGACTGGCGTGCCTTGGATGGTATTAAAACCGTCGGCATCACCGCTGGGGCGTCTGCACCCGACGTTCTAATCACCGAAGTCATCGAGGCCTTCAAAGCACGCTACGATGTGACGGTCGAACAAGTAGAAACGGCACAAGAAAACGTCAGTTTCAAAGTGCCACGGGTTCTACGCGAAGCGGTCTGATCCTGCACACCGAACCACGTCCTTCTTCTTGATCCAAAAACCTCCGCCGGAGGCATCCCCTTCAATCAACCCTTCCCGCCGCTGCAGCGGTGCACTACACACTCCATATGACACAAATCCCCCGTTCCGCGCTGATCCTCGGCCTCGCTGGTACCATCCCGTTTGTCTGGGGTGTCATCACATTGATCTTCCCGTCCATTGGGTTGTCTTTCGCCCAAACTTTTGGCCCACGGTTTGTTGGGCCCTACGTGCAATTGTCCTATGGTACGGTCATCTTGGCCTTTATGTCTGGCGTCCTTTGGGGATTTGCCGCGAAGGCGGATCGTAAGGCGGCGATTGGTTATGCCCTGTCTGTAATTCCGGCATTGTACGCCTTCTTCTTTGTCGGCGGTGGGCCTTATTCCGCAGCGATTTATCTGGCGCTGGGCTTTACAGGATTGATCTGTCTGGATCAGTTGTTCACCCATTGGGGACTGACCCCGCAATGGTGGATGAACCTGCGGATATTGCTAACGGCCCTCGTCGTGGCTTGCCTTATTACTACGGTGTTCCTGACATGACTGATAAACAAACACTGGCAGTTTATGATGCCAAAATTGAAGATTACAAAAACCTGACTGCCGCCCAACCGGGTTTTGCGTTGCGGCAATTCATTGCAGCACTTCCTGCAAATGGGACAGCACTTGATCTGGGCTGTGGTCCGGGGTTCGCAGCGGCGGAAATGGCGCTTAAAGGCCTGCGGGTGACGGCGACAGATGCCAGCCCTGAAATGGCCAATGCCGCAGGACAACACCAAGGCGTCATAGCGCGGTGTGAGGATTTTTCGGCAATTCCAACCACACCAACCTACGACGGCATATATGCAAATTTCAGCCTTCTGCACGGACGCAAAGCGGATTTCACAGGCTACATCACAGCCTGTCATGCTGCGTTAAACCCGAACGGATATCTGCACCTTGGTCTAAAGCAAGGCACAGGCGAAGAACGGGACGCGATTGGTCGGTTCTATTCCTATTACATGCCGGATGAATTGCACGATATTCTATCCCAAGCCGGGTTCACCGTCGCTTGGAAGACCGAGGGTGAGGAAGTCGGCATGGCCGGATCAATGGACCCTTTTATACTGATACAGGCACGCAAAATATGACCAGATTGATCGCATACACAGATGGCGCATGCAGCGGAAATCCGGGGCCGGGCGGATGGGGTGTGGTCCTGCAAGCCATGGACGGTGACACCGTCGTGAAAGAGCGTACCTTGAAGGGCGGCGAAAAAGACACGACCAACAACCGTATGGAAATGACTGCTGCGATTACGGCGTTAGAGACGTTAGAGCGCCCTTCGACCATCACCATCGTCACCGACAGCAGCTATGTGAAGGATGGTTTTACCAAATGGATCTTCGGGTGGAAGAAAAACGGCTGGAAAACCGCTGCCAAGAAGCCGGTCAAAAATGAAGACCTATGGAAACAACTGGATACCGCAACCCAGCGCCATGATGTGACTTGGGAATGGGTCAAAGGCCACGCGGGGCACCCCGAAAATGAACGCGCCGATGAATTGGCCCGTGCAGGAATGGCGCCGTTCAAGGGTTAGTCGATTGCGTCCAGGGGCCAATCTGTATCGGCCCCGTCTTCACCAATCAATTCAACGGCGATCTGGCCTGTGTCCATATTCATAATGATATGGGATTCAAATCCTATATCACTGCCAATGTGGCCAACATGGGTGCCGCCTACGACCAATCCCATTCCGTATGATCCGCCTGATGGTGCAGTCGTGAGTGCGATTTTAGACGCTTTGGACAGCAAATCTGATCCTCGCAAGGCACTGTATAGTATCGCTAAATCAGCGGCAGTAGAAATCATTCCGCCATCACCATATCCGCGTCCATCATAATAATCCCGCACATGCCACCAGCCTTTGTGCCCGCCGGTGAAACTGTCCGGCAGGGGGCGTGAACCGAAAACGAAACTGTCTTGCATATCTAGCGGGTCCAGCACCCAATCTTGGATTGCTTCGGCATAGGTGGTGCCGGTTGCTTCTTCTAATACCATACCCAGCAAAAGGTAGTTGGTGTTCGAATATTCAAACGCTGTACCTGGGGCAAAGCTGGTAGGATCATCGAATGCAAAGCTGGCGGCGAAGGCCGGGGTTTGTTCAGCGAAGGGGACAGTTTTGGTCGCAGCGACGAAATCTGCCCAGTAATATTCTGGCAGGCCAGACGTCATGGTGGCCATATGGGTCAGGGTGATCCCTTCCATCCCGCCAAGACCCTTAACAACATCGCGGGGAAGCCAGTCAACGGCAGTATCACCTAGGTCCAACATCCCGTCTTCGGCAATGCGCAGCAGGGCCACGGATGTGAACAGTTTACCGACGGATGCGATTGCGAATGGGGTTTCGATAGATGCATTGCCTTCGTGGTGCACAATCGTTGGTCCGTCAAACAGCACACGAATGTGCGGCGACGGGTGCGCGGTTAGGGTTGTTCCCAGAAAAAGGAAGAACAGAATAAGACGTGTCATGTTCAAAGGCTACCACACAGGCGGTTTCAAAGCTATGAAGTGTCTATGCTGATTGCCCTGAACAAACCCTTCAACGTCCTGTCCCAATTCACGGATAAATCCATGGCGGGGCGGGAGCGTGAGACTCTGTCGCCTTATGTTCCGGTCCCCCATGTTTATCCCGCCGGACGTTTGGACCGGGATAGTGAAGGGTTGCTGTTGCTGACTGACGATGGACGTTTGCAGGCACGGATTAGCAATCCAAAACACAAATGGGCGAAGACCTATCTGGCGCAGGTCGAAGGCACGCCGGATTCAGCGGCGTTAAAGGCGTTGGCGCAAGGTGTTGTTTTGAAAGACGGCAAAACCCGTCCGGTGCAGGTTCAGGTCGTGGATACCCCCGATTGGCTGTGGTCCCGCACCCCGCCGATCCGCGTGCGTCAGAACATTCCTGATACGTGGCTGCAACTGACGATTACCGAAGGCAAGAACCGGCAGGTCCGCCGGATGACCGCCCATGTGGGGCATCCGACGCTGCGGTTGGTACGGACACAGATCGGGCCTGTCGGGTTGGATGGATTGGAAAGCGGTGCCTATCGGGACGTCACCCATGACATTGATGGCGGACGTGGCTAGTCATAAGGCATGAAAGATTTATCGCTAAATATCGCTGACGGCATTGCGACCGTTACGTTGAACCGCCCCGAAAAGAAGAACGCTCTGTCGCAGCAGATGTTCGAAGGATTGCCGGAACTGGCAGAACAAATCGAACAAGATAAAACAGTGCGTGTGGTGATCCTGACAGGGGCAGGGACTGATTTCAGTGCTGGCATTGATCTGGCCTTGTTGCAGTCGTTCTTGCCCAAGATGAGCGAGACCCGCGCAGAAATGGCGGCGGCCAAGGATGGCCCGAACTGGTTTCAGCGGCCGGTAACCTGCTGGTCCATGCTGTCTGTGCCGGTGATTGCGGTGATCCAAGGCGTTTGCTTTGGCGGTGGCATGCAACTGGCGCTGGGCGCAGATTTTCGGATTGCGGCACCTGATGCCAAGTTGTCGATCATGGAAGCGAAATGGGGCCTTATCCCGGATATGGGCATCACGCAAAGCCTGCCGAAACTGATGGGCGCTGATCAAGCCAAGCGGTTGATGATGACGGGGACTGTCATTTCCGGCACCCGCGCTGCTGAGTTGAATTTGGTGACCGAAGTTTCTGATGGCCCGATAGACGCCGCGTTGGAACTGGCCGCGACCTTGATGACCCGCAGTCCTGAGTCCGTCGCTGCCGCCAAGCGGTTGGTCGATGAAAGCTGGACCATGCGTCCGGATGCAGGCCTGGCGTTGGAGGGTGAGTTGCAGGCAAGTCTGATCGGAACGCCGAACCAGATGGAGGCTGTGATGGCAGGCATGACCAAGAAAGCCCCGAACTTTAAATGAGCTTTGATCAGGTCGAATTCAGGTCCCGCACTGATGCGCGTGCGTGGTTAGAAGCAAACCACAACACTGCCGGAACAGTCTGGGCCGTGACCTACAAAAAGCACACGCCGTATTATCTGGCCTATGGCGATTTGATCAGTGAATTGCTGTGCTGGGGTTGGGTTGATTCTGTGTCTGGTAGGGTCGACGAAGATCGATCCAGATTGCGTATTTCCCCCCGCAGTCCAAAGTCCGCATGGTCTTCTGTTAATAAGACAAAGGTGGAAGAAGCCCGCGACGCGGGACTGATGATGCCAGCGGGTGAAGCGATGATAACGATCGCTAAGGCCAATGGGATGTGGCAGTTTTTGGATGATGTGGAACGCCTTGCCGTGCCGGATGATCTGGAAGCAGCACTGGGACTGAAGCGCCCCGTTTGGGATGCGTATCCCCGTTCCGTAAAGCGGGGCACGTTGGAATGGATTAAGACTGCGAAACGAGCCGAGACCCGGGCTAAACGGATTTCTGAGGTGGCAGAGGCAGTGGCAGAGGAGCTTCGTCCGAAGATTTTTCGGTAGAACGCAGCCACAGTGGACCGGACCAAAATTTTCTTTAATTTTGTGCACATTTTATTTTTTAACGTAAAATATTTTTGTGCACAAAAATTAGGCAGTTTAAAAACTTTTCCTAGCTTATGTGACTTTAGGATTAATCGGACGCCACCACCAGTGCGATTTAGGTACGGCTGGCACATCACCCTTGGCATCACTTACATAGCCTAGCAGGTCATTTCTGGGATCGTGGGTGGCGTGTTGCTGGGCGAACGCACGGTTGAATAATTCGGGGTTGCCGCGCCAATAGTCGTCTATTTCTTCTAGGTCTAAAATTTGATTGTCACTTAGTTGATCCCGGACCAATTCCATTGCAGATCGGTTGTGCAAAATATCGTCTCGGTCTTGGTCAAATTCAGGATCATCTAGGGTATTATAACAAGGCATCACATATTCAATAAGTGTTAGATCATGCTCGATAACCCCTTGCGCTATAAGGATATTTTTCATCAGTTAAACCTTTCTAATCGATGTTAGTGTTTTTTTGTTTTGTTGTCTTTTTGCCCTGGGCTTGCCCTTTCATTTTGGCATCGGTCCAGGGGCCAGGATAGGGCGGCAGCGGTGCCTTTGGCGGGACCGCATGACTTGTGACCAACCATCTAGCGGCCATGCGCAAGGGGAGCGGCCCCAGGCCAGTTGCAAACCGTTCCAAGCGGTCACTTAGCCACATAGCACCCCCTAATAGAGGACCACTAAGGCAAAGTGTGGTTGTAAAGCGAACCAGCATATAGGGCGTCGATATTGGGGCACACAGACTAAGTGCTCGCCATTCTTCGC
>JBMZCY010000002.1:0-25258 GCA_049613825.1 Planktomarina sp. | reverse complement strand
CAGGCCCGAACACCCCATCAATACAAGTTAGGTGTGATCCCCGTCGGCCGCCAAAGTTCGGCCTATGGATTTGGTCAGGTGCTGAACGGCACGTGGGAAGAATATCAGCAGATCACGGGCCGTCATCGTGACAGCCGTGACAACATTTATGACGCGGCAGAATTCATGGGCTGGTATATGCAGCAGTCAAACATCGAAATCGGCCTTGCGATGAATGACACGCGCAACCAATATCTTGCGTACCATGATGGGCGCACCGGATATCGGCGCGGCACATGGCGATCCAAAAGTTGGCTGGTGCGCATTGCAAACGACCTGCAGGCGCGGGCAGTGATGTACCACACGCAACTGCAACGCTGCGGTAAAATCTAAAAGTTAACGGCGGCTTTCCATTTCGGACAGGATGTTGAACTTCCTGTTTGAAATGGAACCGCCTTCTTTCCATTCCCCCAAAATCACAGTCGTCTGGGTGTTCGCCTCGTCCGTCACCACCCATTGGCGTAACTGGATCGGGTTGGCGGTAAAGATCAGCTGAATATATCCCATCCCCGGACGACGTGGATCTTGTGCTGTTACAAGCGTACGGGTGCCGTCGCTGTCGTGGCCCACAACCATGTTCCGCTGTCCCAGATCGACATTGCGTTCCAGAATGATGTTCAGCGGCGTTTGGTTCAACGGGAAACGCGTCGCGTCTTCATTTGATTTCGGATCAAACACAGCCACCTGACCGCCCCCTGCCATCACCAGTGAATCGTTCGGCGCTTGGTATTCGAACCGAATCCGCCCCGGGCGCTTTAACAGCAGATTGCCCTGTTCAATCGAACCATCAGCGTTGATTTGCGTAAACGCACCTTGGGCCGTTGAAAGACCGTTCAAATAGCCGGAAATTGCATTCAAAGACAAACGTTCGGCGGCAGCAGGGCTGGCGAGGAACGCGAGGATGGCGATCAGTTTCTTCATACACAAAGACTTAATTATCCTGCGGGGGATTCCAAACAGGAAACAACATCATCGGCGGGGGCCTGCCCATTGGGCCGCCTCCGATCCGATCAATTGTGTTCAGGCATCAGGATTTCGCGTTTGCCCACGTGGTTCGCGGGGGACACCAATCCGGCATCTTCCATCTGTTCGACCAAACGCGCGGCCTTGTTATACCCGATGGCCAGTTTGCGTTGGATATAGCTGGTTGAACATTTGCGATCTTTTGCGACGATCTGCACGGCAGTGTCGTACAAAGCATCTTCTTGATCGGTATTGCCGCCAAGGCCCAGAACCGCATCGATATTGCTTTCTTTGCCTTCTTCCGGCCCGTCTACAACACCACCCACATAAGATGGAGGCCCGAAGGTTTTCAGGAAGTTCACAATTTCTTCGACTTCTTCGTCCGAACAGAAGGGTCCATGCACACGGGTGATCTTACCACCGCCCGCCATATACAGCATGTCGCCCTGCCCCAGCAGTTGTTCGGCACCCATTTCACCAAGGATGGTGCGGCTGTCGACCTTGGATGTCACTTGGAAAGAAATCCGCGTTGGGAAGTTGGCTTTGATTGTCCCCGTAATCACGTCCACAGACGGGCGTTGGGTTGCCATGATGATGTGAATGCCAGACGCACGCGCCATTTGGGCAAGGCGTTGGATGCAGGCCTCAATCTCTTTACCTGCGACCATCATCAGGTCAGCCATTTCGTCGACGACCACAACGATGAAGGGCAATTTTTCTGGTGCGAATTCTTCAGTCTCGAAAATTGGCTCACCTGTTCCTTCGTCGAAACCAGTTTGGACGGTACGACTGAACATTTCACCCTTACCCAAGGCGTCGGCAACGCGGCTGTTATAGCCGTCGATGTTCCGCACGCCCATTTTGGACATCTTGCGGTACCGGTCTTCCATTTCGCCGACAGTCCATTTCAGCGCCACAACAGCCTTTTTCGGGTCCGTCACAACAGGCGACAACAGGTGCGGGATGCCGTCATAAACGGACAGTTCCAACATCTTTGGATCGATCATAATCATGCGACATTCGTCCGGTGTCAGACGGTACAACAGCGACAGGATCATCGTGTTAATCGCGACCGATTTACCGGACCCTGTCGTCCCCGCAATCAGCAGGTGAGGCATCTTGGCAAGGTTCGCAATAATCGGCGCACCGCCGATGTCTTTGCCCAATGCCAGTGGCAATTTCATGCTGCTATCGCCAAAGTCACGGGTCGACAGCAGTTCACGCAACGCCACCATTTCACGGTTTTCGTTCGGCAATTCGATCCCGATCACAGACCGGCCCGGCACCGTGGACACACGGGCAGACAGGGCGGACATGGAACGGGCGATATCATCGGCCAAACCAATCACGCGCGATGCTTTCAAGCCCGGCGCAGGTTCCAATTCGTACATCGTCACAACCGGACCCGGACGAACGGAGACAATTTCGCCTTTCACGCCGTAATCATCAAGCACGCTTTCCAACATACGGGCGTTCTGTTCCAACGCTTCGTCGGACAGGACATGACGCTCAATCGTTTCCGGCGACATCAGCAGGGACAAAGGCGGAGTCTCAAACTGAGTCTCTACTTGCGGTTCCAGCTGCAACGCAGGTTGTGCTTCGGCTTTTGCCTGACGTGATGGTTGCGCAAGTTTGCGTGTCCGGTGCTGAACCATTGGCTTGGCCACAGCCACACCACCTGCTGGCATAGGGTTTATCGTGAACGGGATAGGAGCCGCTGCTTCAGCCTGCATTGGTGCGAAATCATCTTGGTCATCTGCGAAGATATTGCCTTCGAAATCATCCATCGGATCTGCGGCAACAGGCGCAGGTGCCGCGGGTGCGACACGCGCAACGGGTGGCAGGCGCAGGTTCAAAGGACCTTCGTTTGGCGTATCCGCCACAGGCGCCTCAACCGGGCGTGCCATCAGGGGCTCGCGACGTGGGGCCGCTTGCTTGGTCGGTTGCACAATCACCGCTGGCGGACGTACACGGGATTTGATTGCACTGTTGATCTTGGCCCGCACACGGTCAGTCGGTTCGGCCAATGTGGGTTCAATAACTGCTTCGTCTTCAACATGCGCCGTCCGCTTTAACAGCGATGGCATGCGCTTGAACAACGACTGCGTTTCGGACGATGCCGGAATTTCGGGTGCTTCAGGCACCGCACGGCCCGTTGGCATTGCAGGGTTTGCCCGCACAACAGATGCAACGCGCTGTGCATCATCTTGGGCTGGCATTGCCGCTGCCCGTTCTGCACGGGCGCTTTTCATCTTATAAGTTCCGCCTGCGATCAAACCGACCAGCGCTGCACCTGAAAAGGATACGCGGCTAAGGGCAAAATGGGATTCTTCAATTGTCACGGCCAGAACGTACAGTGTCAGCCCCAACAACAGCAGGCCAAGGATCAGCGCCATAACATTGGCCCCCATCGCAGCGGACCCCGGCAGGACTTGCAGCACCATAAACAGCACTGTGTCGCCAAACTGACCACCCATGGAAAAGCTGTGAACCCAATCGGACGCTGGTGGCAGGGTCGCGGCATAGATCGACGCAACAGCCACAACCACAGGCGCATACATTCCACGGGTCAACATCCGGTCAACACCCGCATGGCGTACCAGTCGCAGGCCCCACCCGGTCAACAGCACTGGGATCGCCCATGTGCCATATCCAAGAATCTTCATCAACGCCGCAGCAGTGGACGCACCCAATCCGCCCATCCAGTTTTGAACAGATGCCCCGACAGCCATCAGACCGACATCCCCTGCCGAATAACTGATCAATGTTAGGGAAAGAAAAGCGGCGATCAACAAGAACACACCGCCCAGCGCTTCGCGCCCGCGTCGTTCTAGAAAAGCTTGTGTAGCAGTGTCCAATAGCGGGTCACGCCCGCGCGCGGGATAGGCCATAAATACCTCAACATCATTCGTACAAACAGTCGCGGATAATTTGTAGCCCACGCTGCGCTTCTAATTTTGGAGCGACCAAAGCCACCCTGATATAGCCAGACGCCGGGTTCTGCTCGCCCACGGTTTGTCCAAGGTAGGCCCCTGGCAAAACGCGAACTCCGGTCTGTGTCCAAAGATCCAATGCTGCAGTTTCCCCGTTATCCACAGGAAGCCACAGAAAGAATCCGGCTTGAGGGGATGAATACGAAGGAATGTCGGCGAAAATATGGTCAGCCGCCGCAAACTTGTCACAATACAGTTGCCTGTTGGCAACAACGTGGTCCTCATCTGCCCAAAGCAAGGCAGAAACATGCTGAATTGGGCCTGCAACGGGGCACCCCGCATAGGCACGTAACTGTTTGATTCGTTTTATGTTTTCGGGGCCAGACGCCACAAACCCCGACCGCAATCCGGGCACATTTGATCGTTTTGACAACGAATGGAACGCGACACATCTTTCTGGGTCAGCACCGATCTTTTTTGCAATTTCCAGCGCACCAATGGGCGATGTGTCGCGGTAGATTTCCGAGTAACATTCGTCTGCGAAGATTTTGAAATCGTATTGCTCGGCTAGGTTGAACAACTGTGTCCAATAAGCCTCATCCGCCATGGCACCTTGGGGGTTCGATGGTGAACACAGGAAGAAGGCAGAGGTGTTTTTCAAAGTGTCTTCATCAATCGCATCAAGGTCCGGAAGGTGCCCTGTTTCAGCTGTGCACGGCAAGTAGATCGAGTTCGCGCCGATGGCCATCGTCGCCACAGTGTACACTTGATAGAACGGGTTCGGGATCAGGACGTTGGTGCCAGACGGACACAAAGCAACGACTGCATTAAACAGCCCTTCGCGCGTGCCGTTCAGGACCATGACATTCGTGTCAGGATCCATATTTACCTCGTATCGTCGCGCCAGAAAATCCGTGATCGCCGTGCGCAAAGGCAAGATACCGTTGTTGTCAGGATAGCTGTTGAAACCAGCCACAGCCTTGGCCAATTCTGGCCCAACCCATTCGGGGAACGTATGCTTTGGTTCGCCGATCGTCATATTAATCACCTCGCCCCCTGCTGAATGCGGATCCAACAGATTGCGCAGGCGGGGCCAGGTTGCGGTAGGCAGGGCGTCAAAGCGGGTCGGGTACATGGGTCTAATCCTTAGGCCAGCGCGTTTTCAGCGGCATGGGCGATTTGCAGTAGGCGATCTTCTTGCATCGGTGGGGCCATTAGGCTGATCCCACAACTGGGTTGACCTGTGGGCAGCGTAACCGCACAGGCCCCCATCAGATTGCCGATGCGGGTGTTACGCAGGGCCAGAAGGTTTTCTTGCACGTAGTAGTCACTGTCCGTCAGCAATCGTTCGATATTCGGGGGCAGGATCGGTGACGTGGGCAGCAATATCGCATCGTAGCCCGCCGCATCCGCCCAGAATTCCGCGCGGTAACATCCCAACGCTTGCCATGCCGCAACGAACTCAGGGCCCGATACATTCGCACCACTGCGGAAACGGGCAAGGATTTCGGGGAACATTTTGTCGGGGGCAGCTTCGATTATATCGCGCCATGTGCCATAAGCTTCGGCGGTGAACAATGCACCCGACAGGCCCAATGCCTCGGCGGTCCATGGCATTTTGGAACGGCTGACGTGCGCGCCTTGGGCAATCAAGCGATCCACAGCGGTGTTAAACCCATCCAAAGGTTCGCGTCGGATATCGTCGAACGCGATTCCATCGCAGATCAAGAACCGCATCCCTTCCAACGTTTGGCCGGTCATGGAAACAGGTTTGCGGCCTTCCATCACCGCCAATGCAGCAGCTGCGTCTTCGACGTTACGCGCCAGCGGACCGATGGTGTCGAAACGGGCGCAAAGGGGCACAACTCCGCTCAAGGACAAACGACCAGACGTCGTTTTCAAACCCACTAAATCATTCCAAGCGGCAGGAATACGGACTGACCCACCTGTATCTGACCCAATCGCAAGCGGCGCCATCTTGAATGCAATCGACCCAGCAGCACCGGAAGACGATCCACCAGAAACTGCATCCAAATCATTAACACAGGGCGTCGTGGCGGTGACAGGGTTCAAGCCCAAACCCGAAAACGCCAATTCGGACATATGGGTTTTACCCAAGCAAACTGTCCCCATCGCGGTTGCAGTCGCCAGAACCTTAGCATCCGCAATCGGTGTCCGACCTTCCAACAAAGCTGAACCTGCCTCAGTCTCGGTCCCAGCCGTATCAAACAGGTCTTTCCACGAAACAGGCACCCCATCCAACACCGACAACCGCTGCCCCATCTTCGCACGGGTCGCAGCGGCGGCGGCTTCAGCCAATGTGCGATCCGGCGTGGTCCGCGCATAGACACGGTCCGCCAAAGGGTGCGCCGCAATTGCGTCCAGATGCACTTGTGCCAAGGCAACAGGATCAATCTGTCCCGCGTCGATGCCACGGCCCAATGCGGTCGCACTCATGTTCAGCCAGCGTTCCATATCGTCGCCCCTTTTTGCGTCACGGGGAAGGTAGCGGTGTCGCAGCGTCTGGACAATGGTTTGCGCACGCACATATGCAAAGGCATGGATACAGATGTTATAATTGTCGGCGGCGGATTGAACGGCTGCACACTTGCCCTTGCGCTGCATCAGGTCGGGATCAAAGCCACCGTGATCGACGCACAAGCGACGGACACATTGCGCCGGAATGATTTCGACGGGCGCAGCTACGCGATTGCGGCGGCCAGTTCGCAGATGTTGCGGGTCCTTGGCCTGTGGGATGATCTGGACGCGAACGCCGAGCCGATGATGGATATCAAAGTGACGGACGGACGTGTGGGCACCGGTCCTTCGCCGTTCTTTATGCATTTCGATCATGCCGAAGTTGGGAAAGGTCCGCTGGGATATCTGGTTGAGGATCGCCATTTGCGGCAGGTCCTGCTGGACCATGTGAAGGCGGCTGGGATTGATCATCGGCCTGAGGCCGTTGTGACCGCGCAAGATGAGGATGGGTCAAAGGTGACTGCGACTTTGTCGGATGGATCGACTGTCGTGGGATCTGTTCTGATCGGCGCTGACGGGCGGTCGTCTGGAACAGCGCAACGTGCTGGGATCAAGCGCACATCATGGGGGTATGATCAATCGTCGCTGGTCTGTGCGGTGGAGCATGAATTGCCGCACAACGGTGTGGCGCATCAGTTCTTTATGCCTGCGGGCCCTTTGGCGATTTTACCTTTGGCGGGAAACCGATCGAGCATCGTATGGACCGAAGAAACCAAGCAAGCGATGGCGGTTAATGCGTTGAGTGATGAAGACTACATGCAAATTCTGCGCCCGCGTTTCGGGGATTTCTTGGGCGAGATCAAGTTGACCGGCGAACGCTATACCTACCCCCTGGGCCTGGTTCTGGCGCATAACTTGGTCGCTGGGCGTGTGGCGTTGGTTGGGGATTCCGCGCACGGCGTTCACCCGATTGCAGGCCAAGGTCTGAATGCAGGCCTGAAAGATGTCGCGGCACTTGCCGAGGTTCTGGCCGATACAAAGCGCCAAGGTTTGGATCTCGGTCGTGCTTTGCAAGATTACGAACAGTGGCGCAGATTTGATAATACGACACTGGCCATGGCGACGGATGGATTCAATCGTATATTTTCAACTGACAACCCACTGATACGCGGATTGCGAAATATCGGCATGGGTGTGGTGGGGAATATTCCCACGCTACGGCAGGGATTTATGAAGGAAGCAGCGGGTTTGACCGGCGAACGTCCGAAAATGCTGCAAGGGAAAGCGATTTAGAAGAGCTTTCGAAAGCTCTTCCTCAAGCGACGTCGACGTCGCTTGGGCCTTAATCAACCTCCCGTGCTTCTGATTTCAACATGACCGGAATGCCGTCACGGATCGGATACGCAAGATGTGCTGATTTCGAGATCAGCTCTTCCGCCGTCGCGTCATAAGACAGCGGTCCACCCGTTTGGGGACAGATCAGCGCTTCGAGCATTTTTGGATTAAAATCGGTCATTGGATAAGATCCTCTCCCGCGCCGCCACGCAGGGCAAATTCGATTAGCGTCACCAGCGTTTCGCGGCGGGTTTGTAAAGATGGCGCTTCCAGCAATGCCTGACGATCCTCAGGCTCAAACGGGCAAAGCATGGATAGGGAATTGATGAGAAGTTCATCGTCAGCCTCGCCCAAGTTTTCCCAGTCGGTCGCAAGTTCTTGATCGCTAAAATAACGCTTCAAGCTGTCCATGAATTTCGCACGCTTAAAGCCCGGGTCCTTTTCAGGCTTGCCCAAGTCACGTTCAAACCCGCCCCACGTCACTTCGCAGCGACGATAGGGGGTGAAGCCTGTGACTTCGTTTGCGACCCTAAACCGGGAAATCCCCGTCAAAGTCACCATATAGCGACCGTCTTCCGTTTCCGAAAACTGCGTCATCCGCCCGGCACACCCAATCGTGTGTAGCTGGCTTTCGCCGTTGCGATCATCATAGGGCTGGATCATGCCCACCAGACGATGATCGGTTTTCATGCAATCTTCTAACATCGACAGATAGCGCGGCTCAAATATATGCAGCGGCAGTCGAGCGCGTGGCAGAAGCAGTGCCCCCGGAAGCGGGAACACTGGAACGATATCGGGAAGGTCATAATGTGCAGTCATAATGACGAGGTAGCCCTACGCGCCAATCAAGCAAATATAAGTGAAGACAATTTGCGACGACCGTCCAATGCAACTTGATCGTTCGCAGGCAGGGCGTCGAAAATGGTGAACAATTGCGCCTTTGCAGCACCGTCATTCCATTCGCGGTCACGGCGGAACAATTCCAGCAATTGATCGACGGCACCCCCGGCATCACCGTTAGCGTGCATGGCGGTCGCAAGGTCAAATCGCGCTTCATGGTTCTTCGGATCAGCGTCGACCGCTGCTTGCAATTCCGCCAACGGTCCTGCGTTCGCTGCTTGCTTTGCCAGCTCCAGATTTGCGTGTGCAGCTTCCAGTTCAGCCGAGTCTGCGATTTCAGCAGGTGCACCGTTCAATGTCGCCTCAGCACCGTCCAGATCATCCAAAGCAATGTGGGACCGGACCAAGCCGCTGTAGGCGCGGGCATTCATGCCATCTTCTTCAAGGATCGCAGCAAAGGTTTCGGCTGCATCACGGGCTTCGCCATCGGTCAGCATTTGTTCGGCTGCTTCCAGGGCGTCGTCCAAACCACCGTCTTCTTCCGCACCGCCACCTGCGGCAACGACACGGGCGACGAATTCTTTCAATTCAGACGGCGGGACTGCGCCCTGAAATCCGTCAACTGGCTGGCCTTGGTAAAAGGCATAGACGGTCGGGATGGACTGGATTTGCATCTGACCTGCGATGCCTTGGTTTTCGTCCACATTCAGCTTTACCATTTTCACAGCACCGCCTGCTTCCATCACAGCCGCCTCTAACGCGGGGCCAAGTGTCTTGCACGGACCACACCAAGGTGCCCAGAAATCGACAATCACCGGAACGGTTTGGGACATTTCAACAACGTCCTGCATAAAGGTCGCTTCCGATCCGTCTTTGATCAGATCATCAGCCGAAGGGCCTGCGTTCAATTCCAACATGGTACGTCTTTCCTAAGTGTTGATCGCTATATGCGGATCGTTCACCGCTTTGCCAAGGTTACAGGTCGAAAGTTGCGAACACCGGTGCGTGGTCGGATGGTTTTTCCCATCCGCGCACGTGGCGTGCAACGCGGCTGGAATGGGCGGATGCTGCAATGTCGGACGTGGCCCAGATATGGTCCAAGCGGCGACCTTTGTCTGCGGCGTCCCAATCTTTGGCGCGGTAGGACCACCATGAATACAATTTGCCTTCGGGGATATCTGCGCGGGTGACGTCGACCCAATCGCCAGCTTTCATCACATCGTTGAAGTGGTCGACTTCGATCGGTGTGTGGCTGACGACTTTTAGCAGTTTTTTGTGATCCCAAACGTCTTCTTCCAGTGGCGCGATGTTCAGATCACCGACAAGGATGGACCGTTCTGGTTTATCGGCCAAACACAGATCCCGCAGTTCAGTCAGGTAATCCAGTTTGTTGCCGAATTTCTCGTTCTTCTCACGGTCCGGTTCGTCCCCACCTGCAGGGATATAGTGATTGTGGATCACGACACCATTTGGCAGGCGTGCAGCAACGTGGCGGGCATGGCCAAGGGACGCCAGATCGAAGGCAGACACTTCTTCCAACGGCAGGCGCGACAGGATCGCGACGCCGTTATATCCTTTTTGACCACGGGCAACCATGTGCGGGTATCCGGCAGCAGCAAAGGATTCCAAAGGGATCTTGTCCACAGGGCTTTTGGTTTCTTGCAGGCACAGCACATCCGGTGCTTCTTCGGCCAACAGTTTCAACACAATCGGTTCGCGCAACCGGACAGAGTTGATGTTCCAAGTGGCAAGCGTGAAGGACATGGGTCGCACCTTTCGAATGTGGTGCTGTTTGATAGCGGGGCTGCCCCCTACGGACCAGAGAAAAAAGCCTGAGCGTCACGCTCAGGCCAGTCATTCAGGGAGAAAACGATCAGTGGGAGAATACCGATCTAAAAAATAAACCAATGACACAGTATAAGGTTCCAAACTATCTTCCGTTTTCTTCAAAGTTTTTCAAAAATCGCTTTCCGCATCAGTTTACCCATCAATTTAGGCGCGATGGTTCCACCATCTGCCGCAAACTTTGCGCCCCATCCGGGCAAGCTGGTCGCGCGGCGTTTGTCCATATCATAGATGATGGTCTTCGCCGCCTTTTCGGGCGGCATCCGGCGGGCGACGGCCCGTTTGGAATTGTCCGGTGCATATTTCGCGGCATGTTCCGTGCGCAGTGGGCCGGGGAAGGCAACCGTCACAGACAGCTTGCGTTTATACGCCTTGCCCAAGCTGCGGGCATAAGATGTCAAACCATCTTTTGATCCTGCATACACCGCAGCGCCGGGATAGCTGACGTAATGCGACAGGGACGACACAAAACACATCTTGGCGTTGGGAGCCAAGCAGCCCGCAGACAGCAAAGATTGTGTCAGGTTTACAGTGCCCGCGAAATTCACATCCATGACCGCTTGCTGTTGATTCCATGGCAGTTCAGTGAACGATCCAGCGGCACTGATACCTGCAGCGTGGATCACAACGTCCAGTTGTTCATTCAACTTAATCGCCCGTGCCAGCGATGGGTTAGACAGGTCGCACGCGATGGTCGTGATGTTGTTGATGCCGATCAGCGGGGACGGGTCCAAATCGACAGCCACCACATGATCGCCCAACGCCACATAGTGATCCAACATCGCACGACCCAACCCACGGGCAGCACCTGTGATTAGAACATACCGCATCAGCCGCGCCCCTTTGCAAAGGCGTGGCGCAGGGTGAACGGCATGCCGAATTTCACCTCACGCTTGTCCAATTGGATTGCCGCCTTCATTTCCCGTGCGACGATTGTGGCAGGCGTGAATATCTTACGCATCAGCGTTGGTTTCAGCCCTGCCCTGTCATGCATTTCGGATTCAGTCGGACCAGGGTGGATAATTTGAACCAGATCGTCGTTCCGTTCGATTTGCCACGAATTCACGGCACCGCGCAGGGCCGCCTTGGTCGCCGCATAAATCGCGAAATTCGGATGCTTGCCCCAAGTGGCCACGGACCCGACAAACACAATGCGCTTGTTCACTCGGTTCGCGTAATGATGGGCCATTTGCATCGGCACAGTGACATTGATCGCCATCATGGCATCCACAACTGCGGGCGGCGTGTCGGCCAACGGCCCCACATGCCCCAGTCCAGCATTAAGAACCAGAATATCGAATTCGTCCCAACCAGCCCCTGCCAAAACAGAATCAAGGGCGCCCATGGCACCCTGTGTGGTCATATCAATCGAATGGTAAGGAACGGAATGATCCACAGATGTCCGACGACCAATCGTCAAAACATCCGCGCCATCATCAGCATACGCTTGCGCCAATGCCGCCCCGATCCCCGCTGACCCGCCCGTGATTAACACACGCGTGGGTCTGGAAGTTGTGTCTGTCATGACACCAGTCGATATCCGCCATTCTCGGTCACAAGCAAGCGTGCATTGGACGGATCAGGCTCGATTTTCTGACGTAAACGGTAGATGTGAGTTTCCAGCGTGTGCGTCGTCACACCCGCATTATAGCCCCAGACTTCGTGCAGCAGGGTATCGCGTGGGACAACGCCATCGGTGGACCGGTACAGGAACTTCAGGATGTTCGTTTCCTTTTCCGTTAGGCGAATTTTCTTTTCGTCTTCGGTCACCAGAATTTTGTGCGCAGGTTGGAACGTATATGGCCCCATCGCAAATACGGCATCTTCGGACTGTTCGTGCTGGCGCAGTTGGGACCGGATACGGGCCAGAAGTACGGGGAACTTGAACGGCTTGGTCACGTAGTCATTTGCACCAGCATCCAGACCAAGGATCGTATCAGCATCCGAATCGTGACCTGTCAGCATAACAATCGGGCATTTCACACCCTGCTTGCGCATCAGGCGGCATAATTCACGACCGTCTGTGTCAGGCAGACCCACGTCGAGGATCACCAGATCGTAGATCGATTCTTTGGCCTTTTGCATAGCTTCGACCCCGTTGGCGCCTTCGAACACGTCGAAGTCTTCGGTCATAATCAACTGTTCGCTGAGGGCATCACGCAGGTCTTCATCATCGTCGATCAACAAGATTTTCTTCAACTGTGCCATGTCAGGCCTCCAATCGGGTGTCTGTTCGTTAAGCTTGATGTGAGGCGACCCCCTTATAATAGCAAGGATTGCGACATGCGCCTCACACCCTCGTGTGGGGTATGAAGGAAATGTTTCAATTCCGGTACGAAGTTCGGTATCGGATGAAACATGACACTGACCCCGACCCCTATCGAATATCGCGCCCGCGCCCTGACAGATCTGCGCATGGGCCTGCCTGTTGTGCTGCAAGGCGATCAAATGTGGCTGTTTTGCGCTGCGGATACGGTGACGGATCAGCGGTTGGCGGCGCTAAAGGCGTTGGGCGATCTGGAACTGGCCCTGACCCGCTGGCGTGCCGACACGTTGAAGGCGCAGGTTTATCATGGCGATGTTGCACGGGTTGAAATGACGGGCGATGCGCGTTGGGCGCATGCCATGGCCGACCCGACAATGGATTTAGAGCTCCCGATGAAAGGCCCGTTCAAATCCATGCGCGGTGGGGATGGGGACGCCGCAAAGGCCGCTTTGGCCTATTTAAAGGGCGCGCACCTATTGCCAGCTGCTGTGATGGTGGCCGTTGACCATATACCAGCCGGTTTGACGGTCGTGCCTGCGAAAGTGGAATTGTCCGCGCATTTGCAATCCGTTGCACAGGCCAATGTTCCGTTTGAAGTATCCCAAGCCGGTCGTGTCCACGTCTTCCGCCCCGATGACGGGGGCGAAGATCATTACGCGATTGAAATCGGGCAGCCGGACCGCGCCAAACCTGTTTTATCTCGACTGCACTCTGCTTGCTTTACGGGTGACGTGCTTGGGTCATTAAAGTGCGATTGCGGCCCACAGTTGCACGGGGCGCTGGCACAAATGGCGGCTGAGGGTGCGGGTGTTCTACTATACCTAAACCAAGAAGGTCGCGGCATCGGGCTGGCGAACAAAATGCGGGCCTATGCATTACAGGCCCAAGGGTTTGACACAGTCGAAGCAAATCACCGTTTGGGATTTGAAGATGACGAACGTGATTTCCGTCTGGGCGCAGATATCCTGACCACGATGGGGTTCAGTGATGTACGCCTGCTGACGAACAACCCGGCCAAAGTGGACAAGCTGAACCAGTTTGGCCTGACAGTCACCGAACGCGTTCCCTTGAAGGTCGGCGTGAACCCGTTGAACCAGAACTACCTCGCGACCAAAGCCAAGAAGTCGGGACATTTCCTATGAACCGTGAAGACATCGTCGTACGCCCATCCGGTGTGCGTTTTATGGGCCAGCATTTCCCCTGCACCATTGGGCGCGGCGGCATCACGGACGACAAGAAAGAAGGCGACGGGGCCACCCCGCGTGGCACACATTATATTGCGCAGATGTTTTACCGCCCTGACCGGATCGCCAAACCTGCGGATTGGGCGCAACCAATTGGGTTGAATGACGGCTGGTGTGATGCGCCGGATCATCCCGACTATAACCACCTGATCCAGAAACCGTTCGCGCACAGTCATGAAGATATGCGTCGTGCGGATCCGATGTATGATCTTGTGATGACAACCGACTGGAACTGGCCCCATGCCGCAGCGGGCAAAGGGTCTGCAATCTTTATTCATAACTGGCGGCGACGGTGCGCGCCGACGGCAGGATGCGTCGCATTTCATCCACTGGATCTGCTATGGATTGCGCAGCAGGTGACACCAAGAACACGGCTTATTGTGGTTTAACGCGATCTCCAAAAATCGCCGACCCTACACGGATATGAGTCGCCCCATACGCAATCGCCACTTCGAAATCCGCAGACATGCCCATCGACAGACCTGACAATCCGTTGCGTTCAGCCATATCGGCAAGCATCTTGAAATGAACCTCAGCCGCGTCATCCACAGGCGGAATGCACATCAGACCAACAACAGGCAGATCCATCGCACGGCAATCCTTTACAAATGCGTCCACGTCCGCAGCTGCAATCCCTGCCTTTTGATCTTCGTCACCTGTGTTCACTTGAATAAACAAATCAGGGCAACGCCCGTCCTCTTGTGCCAAACGCGCCAAGGCCGTGGCCAGCTTGGGACGATCCAACGAATGCAGCGTTTGAAACAGCTCCATCGCCTGCCGCGCCTTGTTTGTTTGCAACGGTCCCAGCAGATGCAGATCGATTCCATCATACTGCTGACGGAAATCCGGCCACTTGCCTGCAGCTTCCTGCACGCGATTCTCGCCATATATACGGTGACCCGCATCAAGAACGGCTTGAACCCGTTCGTTTGGCTGCACTTTGGACACGGCAATCAGGGTCACACCATTGGAATCACGTCCAACCGCGTTAACGGCTGCGGAAACCTTTTCTTGTATATTAGTTAATGCCATCGCGACCCCGCCCCGTTTCTGCCTTATAATCGCCATTTAGGGCGATCGCTTTGCTTTGTCATCGGCAAAATCTGGCGTAGATGGTGTGACTTCCCTGCATCATCTTTGCCACACCCCCGCATTTCACTGTTTCCATTGCTTGACCCAACGCAAATCTGGACCGCATATCATCCACAACGCCAAGCACGAAATCCTCGTGTGATGGTGTTAAAGAAATGCAACACGAGGGAAAACGTACATGAAACGCATTCTTCTAACATCCACAGCTTTGGTGATGACCGCTGGTATCGCTGCTGCTGAAGTATCTTTCGGTGGCGACGCTGAACTGAAATACAACTCTGTCGACAACGCTGCGAAAACTGGTGACGACAAAGGCATGACATACGGTGTAGGCCTAACAGTTACTGGTTCCATGGCACTGGACAACGGCATCACAGCATCTTTGTCTGGCGACATCGATCTGTCCCAAAACTCCGCAGACGTTGCTGCAACTACATCCAACACGTTCGGTAACATGAACGTTTCTTTGTCCGACGCAGTGTTCTCACTGAAGTCCGACACAGCATCCCTGACATTTGGTGACACCGGCACAGCTGCAAACACCAACTGGGTATCCGCTGGCGACATGGAAGCTGACGGCTTCTACGAAGCAAACGATGGTGCGAATGAACTTGCAACTTTGCGCGGTGACGTCGAAGCTGGTGCTATGAAAGCATCCGTATCTTACGGCCTGTACGGCGATGAACTGGAAGCGTTGCAAGTATTTGCTTCGTACAACTTCGGTTCCGGTACAGTTGGCTTCGCAATGGAAGACGGCGAGCAAAACCAAGACGAATCCATGGGTATCTACGTAAAAACCGCTTTCAGTGGTGCAGACGTAACTCTGGCATACGCAACAGACGGTACAACAAACGCAACTTCCCATGACTCCATGGGTATCAAAGTTTCCTACCCAGTAGGCGACGTGATTGTTGGTGTTTACTACGTGTCTGAAGATGGCGCACGCGGCAACGATGACAACATCGGTATCGACGTTGCATATACTTCTGCCCCACTTAAATTGGGCGCGTATTACCGTCAGGAACAAACCGTTGACGACTACGGCTTCGACCTAGACTACGATATGGGTAACGGCTTGACACTGAAAGCTGGTTACTCTGATGGCTTGGGCTCAGACCAAGGCTTCTACGTAGGCGGTGCATATGATCTGGGCGGCGGTGCATCCGTTTCCTTGACACACGTTGACGTAAAAACATCTCAGTCTGACGACGAATACTTCGGCGACGATGACAACGAAGGTACAACTGTGAAATTGTCCCTGAAATTCTAATTCGACTTTACGTCATTTAGATACGGAGAGGCGGTCCTTCGGGGCCGCCTTTTTCGCTTTCTGCTATCGCTTTTCCACCAGCATCCCTGTTGCCCCTTGGCAGAAATGCCGCCCTTGGCTATGAATTAACCAAACAGGGGGCGGATTATGCTGCGGATCGCAATTATTTCTACTGTATGTTGTGGGCTTTTGGCCGGATGCGGATCGCTGTCCAGTGTGAACCCGTTCAAGTCCAGCGCATCAAACAGCGCCACGGCGCAGGCCACACGGATCAACGGATCTGAAACCGTTGCCGTGAACAAAGACCTTTGGGCAGCCAGCCTTGATGTGCTGTCATTTTTGCCGATCCAAACCGTTGATCCTTTCACAGGCGTGATCGTGACCGGGTACGGCACAGCCCCCGGCAGCAATCGCGCCTATCGCGCCACGGTGCATGTCCGCAGCCCGGCATTGGCAGCACGATCCCTGTCCGTATCCCTGATTACCCGAAGCGGTCCGGCCAGCCCTGACACTGTTCGTGCGATTGAAGATGCGATCCTGACCCGCGCCCGCCAGCTGCGCACGGGCAACTGACCCCCTAGCACCGCCGCTTAAAACAATTTAGACCACCGCTGACGCCCCCACTAACACTTCTGGGGCGACCCATTACTCTGTCCCGAGGTTCCGATGACCCAATACACCCCTTCCGAAATCGAAGCCAAATGGCAGCAAGCGTGGGATAAGGCCGAAACCTTCAAGGCTGTCGCATCGACCGACAAACCGAAGTATTATGTGCTGGAAATGTTCCCATACCCGTCGGGCCGGATTCACATGGGTCATGTGCGAAACTATACGATGGGCGACGTGATTGCCCGCTATAAGATGTCCACAGGCCACAACGTATTGCACCCAATGGGCTGGGACGCCTTCGGGATGCCAGCCGAAAACGCAGCCATGGCGATTGGCGGTCATCCGAAAGAATGGACCTACAACAACATCGCCACCATGCGCGACCAGATGAAACCGCTGGGCCTGTCGATTGATTGGTCCCGCGAATTTGCAACGTGTGATCCTGAATACTACGGCCAACAGCAAGCATTGTTCATCGACATGTTGGCGTCTGATCTGGTGTATCGCAAAAACGCGCTGGTGAATTGGGACCCTGTCGACATGACGGTTCTGGCGAACGAACAAGTGATTGACGGCAAAGGCTGGCGGTCCGGTGCGGATGTCGAACGTCGTGAACTGACACAATGGTTCTTCAACATTTCTTCGATGGCCGAAGAATTGTTGGATGATCTGGGTGATCTGGAAAACTGGCCCGCCAAAGTGCGTTTGATGCAGGAAAACTGGATTGGCAAATCGCGTGGGTTAGAGATGACATTCCCGATGTCCGCGTCTGTGCATGGTGTGGATGGAATTACGGTTTACACGACTCGGCCTGATACGTTGGTGGGCGCATCGTTCATTGGCTTGGCGGCGAACCATCCTCTTGCGGTGGCCCTAGCGGAAGACAACCCCGACCTTGCCGCTTTCTGTGCTGATTGCAAGAAAATGGACACGACCGAAGCGGCGATGGAAAAGGCCGAAAAGAAGGGCTTTAATACTGGCCTGACGGTCGAAAATCCTTTGGGTGGTGATCCCTTGCCAATCTGGATCGCAAACTTTGTACTGATGGACTATGGCACAGGGGCGATTTTTGCCTGCCCTGCCCACGATCAGCGTGACCTCGATTTTGCACGTAAGTACGGGTTGGCGGTGAAGGATACGTTCTTTGCTTTGGGCAATGATACGCCTGTCACCGCCACAGCATTCGTGCCACCGAAGACCGAGAAAGTCCGTTGGGTCGACCAACCTGCAGGCCTGACCGAAGCGACTGGCGAAGACGCAATTGAAGCGACCATCGACTGGGCAGAATCCAAAGGCTTCGGCACGGGCAAGACTCAGTACCGCCTGCGCGACTGGGGCCTGTCCCGTCAGCGCTATTGGGGTTGCCCGATCCCTGTTGTGCACTGTGATGCCTGCGGGATTGTTCCCGAAGACAAAGCCAATCTGCCGATTGAACTGCCCGATGATGTGAACTTTGACATCCCCGGCAACCCACTGGACCGTCACCCGACGTGGCGCAACTGTTCCTGCCCGAAATGCGGCAAGGATGCACTGCGTGAAACGGATACAATGGACACGTTCGTCGATTCGTCTTGGTATTATTCCCGTTTCACCGCGCCGCGTGCAGGCACGCCGACGGATATGGAGGAAGCGGCATACTGGATGAACGTCGATCAATACATCGGCGGAATCGAGCATGCGATTTTGCACCTGCTGTATTCACGTTTCTTCGCACGGGCGATGAATGACACGGGGCATTTACCAGCGTCTGCGCGTGAACCGTTTGATGCACTATTTACGCAGGGGATGGTGACGCACGCGATCTATCAAACTCCGAATGCGAATGGTCGCCCGACGTATCACTATCCAGAGGAAGTTGATCTGCGCGACGGCAGTGCGTTCTTGAAAGATGGTGGGGCTGAGGTTCAGACTGTGCCTTCTGCTAAAATGTCCAAATCCAAGAACAACGTCGTCGATCCAATTAATATCATCGATGCGTTCGGCGCGGATACGGCGCGTTGGTTTGTGCTGTCCGACTCCCCCCCGGAACGGGATGTGGAATGGACAGCGTCTGGCGCTGAGGCTGCGTACAAGCACCTGACCCGCGTGTGGAACCTGAACGCGAAGATCGCAGAAATGGACCCAAGCGCGGAAGGTAAAGGCGACGAAGACCTGCTGCGTGATATGCACAAAGCGATCCGCGATGTGACGAATGGGGTAGAATCCTTCGGCTTTAACGCCGCCATTGCAAAGCTGTATGGCTTTACGGCGACTCTGTCGAAATCCAAGGCATCGCATGCCGCGCAACGCCAAGCGATTGTGACCTTGGCTCAGCTGATGGCCCCAATGACCCCGCATGTGGCGGAAGATATTTGGGCGCATCAAGGCGGCAAAGGCCTGATCATTGACGCCCCTTGGCCGCAGGTGGATGAGGCGATGTTGGTGGAATCAAGCATCACCATGCCGATCCAGATTAACGGTAAACGGCGTGATGAAATCAGCGTTCCAGCGGATATGCCGAAGGCGGATATCGAAGCATTGGTTCTGCAAAACGCAGCCGTCGTGAAAGCACTGGATGGTGGTCAACCTAAGAAGCTGATCGTTGTACCGGGTCGGATTGTGAATGTTGTTGTATAATCGCCGGATATTCCTTGGGGGTCTTTTGGCCCTTGGGGGCTGCGGCTTCACGCCCGCTTTTGGCCCGAACAGCGCCGCTGCGGGCCTACGCGGCCGGGTGATGATCGACGCGCCTGACACACGCGACGGGTTTGAATTTGTGAAAGCCATGCAACGCAATTTCGGCGTGACGGAAACTGCAGAATATCGGCTGACCTATACCCTGACCAAAGTCGAAGACAGCACCGTTGTGTCCGTAGCACAAGAACTGCAACGCTTTGCCATCGAAGGTCGCGTGCAGTTCACGCTGCAAACTTTAGGCGGGCAAACAGTCGTCACGGGTGAAAATCGTGCGTTCACGTCATACTCGGCCACCGGCTCGACATTGGCGACTGATAGGTCGCAACGCGATGCCGAAGATCGCCTGATGGTGATCCTTGCCGACCAAGTTATGACGGACATTATCGCTGGTCTGAACCAGTGAAGTTACAGGGCGGACAGGCGGCGAATTACGCTGATACGCCCGACTCATCCAAGGCAGGTGTGCTGATTTACGGCGCAGATGGCATGCGCGTGGCGTTGAAACGGCAGGCGATGGTCAAGGCGTTGGTCGGGCCGGAAGGCGAATCTGAAATGCGCCTGACCCGCATTCCCGGAACGGATGTGCGCAAAGATAAGGCCATGGTTCTGGATGCGTTAAAGGCTGTCGGATTTTTTCCCGGTCCGCGTGTTGTTCTGATTGATGGCGCGAATGAAACGGCGGCTGACGGTGTGCTGGCTGCGTTAGAAGATTGGGTAACGGGCGACGCGCAGTTGGTCGTGACTGCGGGGCAGTTAAAGCCGACGTCTAAGGTCCGCAAAGCATTTGAAAAACATCCAAACGCCTACGCGTGGGCGATTTATGACAACCCGCCGACCCGTGCCGAATTGGATGCGATGATGCAAAAGGCCAATCTGGGCCAAGTGGATCGCGATGCTGGTGTGGCGTTGGAGGCTTTGTCAAAAGACCTCGATCCCGGTGATTTCGCGCAGACATTGGAAAAGCTGGCGCTGTATACGCTGAACCAGCAGGGGCCTGTGACTGTCGATGACATCGACGCCTGTGCGCCCTTGTCGGTCGAGGCCGAAATTGATGACCTGCTGCACGTCGTGGCCGAGGCGCGGACGAATGATATGGCCGTGGTCCTGAACCGCCTGTCTGCCCAAGGCGTGAACCCGACGACGCTTTGTATTGGCACAATGCGCCATTTCAGGACGTTGCACCGCGCGGCCAGCCATCCGCAGGGGCCATCCCAAGGGATCGCCGCGCTGCGCCCCCCTGTCTACGGCCCCCGCCGCGACAGGTTGCAAAGGCAGGCGCAGCAGTGGGGGCGGGTTCGGTTGGAGCAGGCCCTTAGTTTGCTGTTGGATACAGACCGTGCACTACGGTCCGCAGGGCAAACTGCGCCACAGATGGCCGTGATGGAACGTTGCCTGATCCGGCTGTCGATGATGGGACGGTCACGGTAGATGTATACGGTTGTTGGTCCCGCGCAGATGCGTCCCTTGCGTGTTTTGTGGATGCTGGAAGAGTTAGGCCAGTCCTACACCCATATCCCCGCAATGCCCGGATCGGATGAGGCGAAGTCGTATTCTGGCACTGGTAAGGTTCCTGCATTGATTATCGGTGATCAGGTGTTCACCGACAGCGTTGCGATTATGACGCATCTGGCGGACGCCCATGGTGGGGTCACGCTGCCTGCGGGGACGATCGACCGGATGACGCAGGACGGTATGACGAATTTTGTGTTGGAAGAAATGGATGCACTGCTGTGGACCGCCTCAAAGCACAGCTTTGTTCATCCGCCAGAGCATCGCGTGGACGCCATAAAGCCATCTGTGAAATGGGAATTTGAACGCAGTTTGGACAGGTTTGAGCAGCGTTTGGCTGGCAAAGATTTCCTGATGGGCGACCAGATTACGATCCCTGATATCGTTGCAGTGCACTGCCTGAATTGGGCGCATGTGGCAAAGTTTCCACCAGCGTCGCCTGCATTGATTGCCTATAGCAAACGACTGCGGGCCCGGCCTGCTTATATTGCAGCAACGTCCAACGCGTAATCTGCGGCGTGACGCCCCGCCCATGCCCCTGTCGCAAGACAGGCTGTGATCAGATAACCACCTGTGGGCGCGTCCCAGTCCAACATTTCACCTGCACAGAAGACGCCGGGGTGTGATTTGATCATCAAGGCTTTGGTCAATGCATCGAAAGATAGGCCGCCAGCCGTCGAAATCGCTTCGTCTATGGGAAACGGGGTAAGCGCGGGCAAAGGCAGGGCTTTGATAAGGTGTGCCAGTTTGCTTGCCTCGTTCGGCAGCGCCCCGCCCCATTCCCGCAGAACGGCGCGCTTGATGTCCGGCAGTTTCAGTGACTTACGCAGATGGTTTGACAGACTGTTCTTCCCGCGCGGCTTTGCAAGGCGCTTTGTCAGGACTTCCAAAGTCAGATCAGGCGTTAGATCAACCTTAATCACATCCCCAGCCCGTATTTCCGGAGACATAGAATAGATCGCGCTGCCTTCGATCCCGCGGGCAGTCAAGACCATCTCGCCCTTCACGGAATACATGCCGGACGACAGCCGAATGGATTTCAAAGGCTGGCCGAAGAATGATTTCATATGCTCAGACCACAGAACATGAACACCCATGTTTGACGGTTGGAACGGCTGCACAGGAATGCCAGCGTCCGACAGTGTATCGGCCCAAAGACCATTCGACCCAAGTCGCGCCCAACTGCCGCCGCCCATGGCAAGGATGGTGACTTTTGCGTCAATCTGTTGCACGCCGTCCGGTGTTTGGAACTGATTGTCCAATCCCAACCAACGCCAGTTCCGGTGCAGTTGCACACCCAAACCATCCAACTTTGCCATCCACGCTCGCAACATGGGGGATGCTTTCATAACGGTGGGGAACACGCGACGTGACGACCCAGTGAACGTTTTTTGGCCCAACGATGCAGCCAGATCAATGACCTGTTCCGGTCCGAAGGCCTGAATCATCGGTGTAAAATTGGAGTTGTGATATACATCGACAAACGCACCCAACGGCTGATCCATCGTCAGGTTTAACCCCGACTTCCCCGCCATCAAAAACTTCCGTGCGGGGGATGGCTTGGCGTCTGCAACAACAACGTTTAACCCGCGTTCGGCCATCACCTGTGCCGCCATCAAACCGGCAGGACCAGCCCCCACAACCAAGGCATCGATCATTTGGATGGCAAACCTTTGTGATGAATAACTTGCTGCGGGTACGGAATTTCGATGTCATTCTGTTTCAACACATTCCAGATGATAAATAGCACGTCGGATGTGAATTTGTTCTTTCCATCATCGATCCCGTTCACCCAGAATTCCACGGAAAACTCGACCCCGCTGTCGCCCAGCGCACGCAGTTCACAATCAGGGGGAAACGGTTGATCCAGAACGTCGGGATGATTGGCCACCGCCGCTTCGACCAGTGCAGGCACTCTGTTGATGTCGGTGTTGTAACTGACAGAAAACGATGCTTCGTACCGATTGGCAGACCCGCTGTCGGAATAATTCACCACCCGCGTGGTGATAAAGTCTTCGTTCGGGACGACGATCCAGCGACCGTCATAAGTTTCCAAAATCGCGGCGCGAGACAGCATTTTAACAATCGTTCCAGCCTCGCCCCCGTTCAATTCGACATAATCCCCGACCGTCGCCTGCCCTTCCAACAACAAGATCACACCAGAGATAAAGTTCGACGCGATCTTTTGCAGACCAAACCCCAAACCAACACCAATCGCGCCACCCAGCACAGCCAAAGCTGACAGGTTGATGCTCATGATGTTCATCACCAGCAGGAAGGCGATGCCGTAAATCGCAATCTCGGCCCCTTTGACGGCCAATTGACGAGTCGCTTGGGGCATTTGATCTTGGTCGTTCAGATAGGTGTTCGACCGCGAATTGGACCAGCCACCGGCCCAGAAAATCAGTCCGCCAACACCGACGAATTTATACAGCCACAGCAGATCAAAGCTGAGGTTGCCCAAGGGTACTTCGGTGTTCGCCAGTATCCCACCAACCGTGCCCAAAAGGCCCAGCGCATACAACAGACCGATGGGGGACAGATACAACCGCCCCAGCAGGTTTAGCATCCCGTCTTTTAAAAGACGTTTCACAAACATTCGGATCGCAAGGAACAGAAACACGCGCTTCCCAAATGCCAGCACTGTGGCGCTGCCTAATGTTCCTGCAAGGATTGGTTCCACTATGGATAGCAGAACGAAGGCCAATAGGGGTGTCAGCAAGGGCAACGCGCTTAGAGCCCAAGCAGCTGCAGTTAGGATGGCAGAATGTGTGCTGGGCCTGAATGTCAGCAAACGCCTTAAACGTGGGATGGCAAGCCGCGCGGCAAAGATCGCCAAAGCATAACACCCGATAATGGCAATCGCCTGACCCCATGCCTGCGGAGACAACAGCCATAGCAAAGCAGTTTCGAAATAAGGCTCCAAAGCCGCATTGGCCCGATCTGTCAGCGAAGCAAAGTTCATAATTCGGGGTCGTCCGTTCATTTCATTCGCCATTTGGGTAGCACCCTTTGCGCCCTGCCCGCAACGAGGCACTAAATACGGCAAAATAGGGCATGTTTCAGATTCTAATTGCTAAATCTGGCCATTCTTTGCGATTATGTCCGCGTAATAGACGATTCTAAACCTTGTTCGCACATCGCCTGGGGGGCACGCGCGAAGGGAGCCGGCTTTGGCTGACATTGATTCAGATCTATCCGCTGTCTTGTACAGCGGCACACGTCTTGCTGTTCCCGACAATGAAATCAGCGTCTACTTTGCCGAAGCGGGTGAAACTTGGGCGGAATTCAACGGCAACTACACGGCATCCGGCTGGACCGACGAACAAATGGCCTCAGCATTAGGGGCTTTGGATCAGATATCTAACAGTGTGGATTTGACGTTTTCAGCGATCGATAATCCTACAGATGCGACATTCTTTTTAGGAACGCGTTCCTTCGCTGACACAGCAGTCACTGGGTATTTCTATCTTCCTGAATCGCCGAATTCTGGCACGGGGGCTTTTAACACCACGGCCCCGACCTGGACGGCGGATGATGCTTTTGAACCGGGGGCGTTCAATTATTTCCTGTTCTTGCACGAATTTGGTCACGGGTTGGGTCTGGAACATCCACACAGCGATTTCGCAAATGTCGAAGGTTTTCCGGGCGTATTCAATTATTACGATCTTGGTGATTACGATCTGAACCAGTCCATCTACACTGTGATGACCTATAACGAAGGATACGTCATACACCCCAGCGGTCCGCTGCATTGGACCGAAAATTATGGCCACGCCGCTTCGTTAATGGCGCTGGATATTGCTGTGTTGCAAGACATCTACGGGGCCAACACAACGTATGCATCTGGGAATGATATTTACGAATTAGACGGGTCCAACGGGGTTGGCACATTCTATAGCGCGATTTGGGACACTGGTGGATTCGACACCATCGCGAACAATACCGCGAACGCATCAATCATCGATCTACGACCTGCCACTTTGCAAGTTGAACAAGGTGGCGGCGGATATCTGTCGTTTGTCGACGGGGTCTATGGCGGCTTCACAGTCGCCAATGGTGTGGTCATCGAACAGGCTGTCGGGGGCAGCAACACAGATATCATCACGGGCAATGCAGCTGACAATATTTTGATCGGTAACGGTGGCAATGACGTCCT
>JBMZCY010000001.1:0-44452 GCA_049613825.1 Planktomarina sp. | reverse complement strand
TCAGTTGTTGAGGAAGTTTGCATCATATCCACGTCAGCACGAGTTGGCTCTTGCTCTGCGAGAGATCGGTCGCATCGAGCGCACTCTGTTCATAGTTGACTGGCTGCTTGACGCCGATCTGCAGCGACGGGCTCAGATCGGTTTGAACAAAGGTGAGGCCCACCACGCGTTGAAAAACGCTCTACGCATCGGGCGCCAGGGTGAAATCAGAGACCGAACCTCTGAAGGACAGCACTACCGCATGGCCGGGCTGAACCTGCTGGCAGCGATCATCATCTATTGGAACACCAAGCATCTTGGCCACGCTGTTGCGGCCAGAAAGCGAGCCGGTCTCGACTGTTCGCCAGACCTTCTGGCGCATATCTCGCCGCTCGGATGGGCTCATATCCTGCTCACAGGCGAATACAGGTGGAAAAGCAGGTGACGTCCGGTCTTAGGGTGTCATTCTGCACTCAGCCGGAGCAGACCCCTATTTGACGTAATTCCATGGTAGCAGTTCGTTGATCCTGCTTTGTTTGTGCCCGTTCACGATGAGGGTCAGAGCCTGGGTTAACCTTGGGTGCAGACTTTTGCTGCCGGATGGTCAGGCGTTCTTGGGCAGATGCGCCACGCGCCTGCGCTTCGATCCGGTAGAGTGCCGCGATCTGCTTGAGCCCTTCTTCAGCAATGGGGGCGACATTGTTGTGGGTCAGATCGTACAGCTTGCGCCGCGCGTGAGCCTAGCAATACGCCAGACCTATTGGTTGATTGTCCCGCAGATCAAGCACGCGGTTGTATCCAGCATAGCCGTCGACCTGCAGAACGCCAGTAAAGCTCTGCAATATCTCTGATGCGTATTTGCCAGATCGCCCTGGCGTATAGGTAAAGGTGACACCGGGTGGTTCGGGCCCGTTCCAAGCACGGTCATCGCGGGCCAGTGCCCAGAAGTAGCCCTTTTTGGTCTTGCCGCTTCCGGGATTGAGGACCGGCGCGGGTGTCTCATCCATGAAGAGTTTTGACGATGTTTTGAGATGTGCCAACAAGGCATCGTGCACGGGCTTCAACTCATGGGCCGCTTTACCAACCCAGAAGGCTAAGGTGGAGCGGTCGATATCGACGCCCTGACGCGCATAGATTTGCGACTGCCGGTACAGCGGCAGATGATCAGCGTACTTTGACACGATCACGCTGGCGATTGTCGCCTCGGTTGGCATACCACCTTCGATCAAGCGCGGTTTGGCGGGGGCTTGCACGACGCCAGTCGAGACCTGCAAACAAGGTTTCAAATTGCGCAGCGTCCAGCCGTAAAACACCGTCCTTGATGGCGGGCCATTTGAACGCATTCTGTTCTAACCGCTTGTAAGCAATCATCAGGCCCGTACCATCCCATGCGATGCCATCAAGTCTGGCGCGCGTTCCCCCAAAGGCGCCTTCATTTTGCCGGACATGCTAATGTCGCAGACGGCATTAACGGGAGTACATGCCGCCGCATTAGCAATCCCCCGTCCCTGCGTTGCAGGGGCGGGGTGTATGCTTTTTAAGATCGATTTTACACGATAATTTCCTGATTTCCCCCCATCCCGCTTGCCCTTGGGCATAATGTCTTACATCTATCGTCAAAGCCCGATTGCGGGCCTGATTGCTGATAGGAGTTCGCGTGTCCCTCTTCTTGATCGTTGCCATTCCGTTTTTAGGGGCGTTGTTGCCCGGTTTGATGAATTCGGCGGGGCGCAAGGCCTGTGCGGGGATCACGTTTACGGTCACTTTGATGGCCTTTGTGGGGTTGCTGTCCAACATGCCTGCCGTTCTGGCCGGCGAAGTTGTTAAAGCGCAGATCGACTGGATGCCCAGCTTGGGTCTGAACGTGACCTTGATGCTGGACGGGTTGGGGTTTTTCTTTGCATTGCTGATTTTGGGCATCGGTCTTTTGATCATCGCCTATGGTCGCAGCTATCTGTCCCGCAATGACAATATGGGCGAATTCTTTACCTATCTGCTGCTGTTCCAAGGCGCGATGGTCGGCATCGTTCTGTCCGACAACATTCTGCTGCTGCTGATTTCCTGGGAGCTGACATCCCTGTCGTCCTTCCTGCTGATCGGATATTGGAAGCACCTGCCTGAGGGTCGCCAAGGCGCACGGATGGCGCTGACTGTGACCGGCATGGGGGGGCTGGCCCTGATCGGTGGTATGCTGATCATCGGGCAGATCGTGGGGTCCTATGATCTGAGTGTGATCTTGCAGAACCGCGAATTGATTCAAGACAGTCCCTACTACACCCCTGCCCTGATCCTGATCTTGCTGGGCTGTTTCACGAAGTCGGCTCAGTTTCCGTTCCATTTCTGGCTGCCGCACGCGATGGCGGCCCCCACGCCCGTGTCCGCGTACTTACATTCCGCGACGATGGTGAAGGCGGGTATTTTCCTGATGGCCCGCATGTGGCCTGTGTTGTCGGGCACGCCGGAATGGTTTGTGATTGTGACGACTGCTGGCCTGATCACCATGTGTCTGGGCGCGTTCATTGCGCTGTTCAAACATGACCTGAAAGCGCTGCTGGCGTTTTCCACAGTGTCCCATTTGGGTCTGATTACCATGTTGTTGGGAACTGGCACGGCATTCGGTGCCATGGCCGCGATGTTCCATATTCTAAACCATGCAACCTTCAAAGCGGCCCTGTTTATGTCCGCCGGCATTGTCGATCACGAGGCAGATACCCGCGATATTCGCCGCCTCGGGGGGCTGCGTCACTTGATGCCGATTACGTTTACCATTGCTACAGTTGCGGCCTTGTCCATGGCAGGCATCCCGTTCCTGAACGGTTTCCTGTCGAAAGAGATGATGTTGGAAGAAGCCAACCATACTGTGCTGTTTAATACATGGTGGCTGGTGCCTGTGCTGGCGACATTCGGGTCGCTGTTTTCAGCCGCCTATTGCTTCCGGTTTATCAGTCATACGTTTTTGGGGCCCAAGCGGGATGATTACCCGACTACGCCCCACGATCCGCCTGCGGGCCTGTGGCTGCCACCTGCGTTCTTGGCCGTGCTGGTTGTCGTGATTGGTGTTGCGCCGTTCTTGGTGCAGGACTTTGTGTTCCTTGTGGCCAAATCGGTCATTGGAGGTACGGCTGAATTAGACGTCAAATATATCAAAATCTGGCACGGTTTGGTCCCTGCCCTGTTTATGTCCATTGCAGCAGTTGTCGGCGGCCTGATCGTTCTGGCGATCTATAAGTTCCTGCAACGCGCATGGGATGCTGCCCCACGGCCCGAAGCGAAGACCATTTTCGACGCCTTGATCGCTATGGTCGTCCGGACCTTCACTGCTGTGATGCGGCCCACCCATGACGGGTCCTTCACCCGTTACGCGGCGATCATGGTTCTGACCATGATCATCGCTGGATACTACGCCTTCACATCCGGCACCGTGGCAGCAACCACCCGTGAAATGCAGGCTATGACGCCAGTTGCAGTCGCAGGCTGGGCTATGCTGGTCGCAGCCACAGGCGCAATGGTCATTGTCCACCGCAACCGTTTGTTGTCGCTGATCCTGATCGGGGTCGTTGGCCTTATGGTATCGGTTAGTTTTGTCTATTTCAGCGCGCCTGATCTGGCGATGACGCAGCTGACGGTCGAAGTGGTGACCATTATTCTGCTGCTGCTGGCACTGAACTTCCTGCCGAACAAAACGCCGGTCGAAAGCACCACCCCGCGCCGTGTGCGTGACGGGGGGATTGCGGTTCTGGGCGGTGTTGCGGCCTTTGGCCTAGCCTATCACTATCTGCTGCGGGATGCGCTGACGACGCCGATCTCTGAATTCCATCTGGCGAATTCCTACAAAGGCGGTGGTGGCACAAACGTGGTGAACGTGATCCTCGTCGATTTCCGGGGCTTTGATACCTATGGTGAAATCATCGTGCTGGGGATCGCGGCGTTGCTGATCTATGCGATGACCGAAACCTTGCTGTCCGGCCCTGTCCGTGCGCGGCTTTTGAACCGTATCCCCGACCAACCAATTTCCGGCACTGAACATCCGATGATGATGGTCGTGCTGACCCGCGTGATTATGCCTGTGGTTCTGATGGTTGGCTTCTACATCTTTCTGCGTGGTCATAATGAACCGGGTGGCGGGTTTATCGCGGGGTTGGTCGTGTCGATCGGGGTCGTGATGCAGTATATGGCGTCAGGCTTTAACTGGACCTCGTCCCGTTTGCGGTACCCGTATCATGGCGTGATTGGTGCCGGCGTTCTGATTGCAGGTCTAACGGGTATTGGCAGCTGGTTCTTTGGTAAACCTTTCCTGACATCCGATTTCACCTATGTCCGCATCCCGCCGTTTAATGAATTCGAATTGGCCACCGCCGCTCTGTTCGACGTGGGCGTGTTCTTGGCTGTGGTTGGTGCTGTGATGTTGTCACTGGAAAGCTTTAGCCGCTTGGCGGGTCTGGCCCGTGCGGGCGATAATGATGACAGCGTGATGGACATCGACCCGTCCCAACCGGCGAAGGAGGCATAAGATGGAACTGCTTGTTGCAACTGCCATTGGTGCCATGACTGCGGGGGGGATTTATCTGGTCCTGCGCCTGCGCACCTTCCCTGTGATTTTGGGCATGTCCCTGCTGACCTATGCGGTGAATGTGTTCCTGTTTGCATCTGGTCGTCTGACTGTGGGTGCACCGCCGATCCTGATCAAAGGGGTCGAGGTATATACCGACCCCCTGCCCCAGGCGTTGGTGCTGACCGCAATCGTGATTTCGTTCGGCATGACGGCGGTGGTCGTGATGATCGCCCTTGGTGCGTTCCTTGGGTCCGACGACGATACCGTCGATGACGTGGTTGAGGAGGACGTGACATGATCCACTGGCTTGCCCTTCCTGTTGTCCTTCCTGCGCTTCTGGCCCCGTTCATTGTGCTGGCCGCACGATTCCATTTGCCGATCCAGCGCACCTTGTCTGTGGCAGGTGTGGTGGCCCTGATCGGCCTTGCCATCAGCCTTGTCTGGCAAACCGCTGACGGCACTGTCATGCTGTATCAGATGGGCGATTGGGCCGCGCCATTCGGGATTGTTCTGGTGGGCGACCGCCTTTCCACGATGATGGTTCTGTTGACCACTGTGCTGGCTTTGGTGGTCCTGCTGTACGCGATCGGGTCCGGCTGGGACGCCCGCGGGCAGCATTTCCATGCCCTGTTCCAGTTTCAGTTGATGGGCATTATAGGCGCGTTCCTGACGGGTGATGCGTTTAACTTGTTTGTGTTTTTTGAGGTGCTGTTGATCGCATCCTACGGTCTGATGATCCACGCAGGCGGCAACGCGCGGATGAAGGCGGGGGTGCAATATGTACTGTTCAACCTGCTGGGATCAACGCTGTTTTTGTTCGCATTAGGGTCGATTTACGCGGAAACCGGCACGCTGAACATGGCCGACCTGGCCGTGCGTGTGCAGATGCTGGATGCGTCTGAGTCTGCTGGCATTCGTGTCGCCGCCGTGCTGCTGTTGCTGGTCTTCGCGATCAAAGCAGCGCTGGTGCCGTTGCACTTCTGGCTGCCTTCAAGCTACGCCGAAGCCCCTGCCCCCGTTGCCGCCCTGTTCGCCATCATGACCAAGGTCGGCGCTTACGCAATCATCCGCATCTACACCATGGTCTTCCCTGAAGCGCTTGAGGTTACGGCAGGTCTGCACCACGACTGGTTGCTGCCTTTCGCATTGATATCTGTGGTCGTTGGAGCCTTGGGTGTGATCGCGGCAAAGAAGCTGGACCGCCTTGTTGCCTTTGCAGTGATCGGATCGATGGGGATGGTGATGGTTGCCATAGGACAGTTCACCGTTATCAGTATTGGTGCGGCCCTTTATTATATGATCCACTCTACTTTCGCCGCGGCGTTGCTGTTCTTGGTCGTAGATCTGACCCGATCGGGCCGGATGAACCTGAACCTGACCGCACAGCCTGCCATCGCAGGGGCGGTGTTAACGTCCGCGCTGTTCTTTGTGGGCGCGATTGCAATGACAGGCCTGCCACCATTGTCGGGCTTCATCGGCAAGCTGATGATCCTGCAATCAGGGTGGGAATCGTCGCTGTCCCCCTACATCTGGGCCATTGTCCTTGGGGCCAGTCTTGTCAGTGTTCTGGGCTTTGCCCGTGCAGGGTCGACAGTCTATTGGAAGGCCAAATCGGTAGAGACACCGGATGATCCCGCAACGCCACCAAACCCGCTGGCCTTTGCCGCCGTGGGCATGTTGGTCGCCCTGCTGGTAGCTACGACCGTCTTCGCAGGCACACTGCACCGTCACACTCTGACCATCGCGGAACAGCTGTTCACCCCGACCGATTACATTGAAACGGTCCTGCAAACGCCCGGCAAACTGTCCAAACCACAGGGGGACCCGCAATGACCGGTATCTTCCGCCGCATCTTTCCACACCCGCTGCTAACGGCTTTGCTGACAGTGGTGTGGATGCTGCTGCAAAATCAATTCTCTTGGGGGATGGTTGTGTTTGGCCTGATCCTTGGGATCATCATTCCTGCCATGACTGCGATTTGGTGGCCGGATCGTCCTGTAGGGTTTCGTGCAGGTAAGATGATCACGTATCTGATCATCGTGTGCTGGGACATCATCGTGGCCAACATTCAGGTCGCGTGGATCGTGCTGACGGTCCCGAATGCCAAACTGAAATCTGCATGGATTTCCATCCCACTGGACCTGACCCAACCCGAAGCGATCACCATGCTGGCTGGAACCATTACCCTGACACCCGGCACCGTAACGGCGGACCTGTCCAGCGAAGGGCGCTGCCTGTTGGTGCATGTGTTGCACACCGATGATCCACAGGGCGAAGTTGATGTGATCAAAACCCGCTATGAAGCCCGGTTGAAGGAGATTTTCGCATGATTGCCGCTGCTACGACTGCTGCTGCCGAAGTGATCCTTGATCCAACGGCAAAGATGATCTTTGACTATGCTGTGACGACCAGTTTCGTAATTGTGGTTATAGCGCAAATTCTGTCTTTGGCGCGTCTGTTGATCGGGCCAAAGAAAGGTGACCGTATTCTGGCACTGGACACGTTGGTTGTGAATTCCATTGGCATGATTGTCCTTCTGGGAATCGCGCAAGGCACACAACTGTATTTCGAGGCGACATTGATTATCGCCATGCTTGGATTTGTTTCGACCGTTGCCCTTGCACGGTTCTTGTTACGAGGGGACGTCATCGAATGACCTGGACGACGATTGGACTATACGTCACATCCATCACGTTGATTATCGGCGCGGTGTTTATGCTGATCGGATCAATCGGCTTAGTTAAGCTTAGCAACTCGATGAACCGTCTACATGCCCCGACCAAAGTGGGAACTGTGGGAATTGGGGCGCTGCTTCTGGCCTCGATGATCTATTCGTTTACCATTGACGCGGGATCGCTACACGAAGTGCTGATCGTGGCGTTCTTGTTTGTGACTGCCCCGATTTCCGCAAACTTCCTGTCGAAGGTCAATATCCACAAACGCACCTGCGATGTACCTCCGACGCCTCCCACGGGCGACACATGGTCTACGTTGAACATCGACAACCAGTGAACCGCATTGCAGCCCTGACATCCGTGCGCAATGGGGCGCAGTTCACCCTACGATGGGCGGCGTATTACGGGGCTGCGTTGGGGCCGGAAAACCTGTTCATCATGGTCGATGGCCATGACCAGCATGTGCCAGACATGCCCGGCGTGAACGTGTTGATGCAAGATTACGTCCCCCGCCCGCGCTTGAAAGGTGACAAGTTCCGCGCAGGGCGTGCGTCTGATCTGGCTGCTGATTTGCTGGGCCGATATGATCTGGTCATTGGCACAGACATTGATGAATTTCTGATCGTAGACCCTGCTTTAGAGACGAGTTTGGCGCATTATCTGTCTTCAGTCACGATCAACGGCGCCCTATCTGCCATCGGAATCGACGTGGCCTGCAACACCCGCACCGAAGGACCGTTGAATTGGAGCTTACCGTTCCTCGGTCAACGCCAACACGGCCTGATTTCGGATCGGTATACAAAAGCCAGCATTCTGTCCCGCCCCCTACGCTGGGGGGCCGGGTATCACCGTGTCAAAGGTCAGTGTCACAAGATTGATCCGAACCTGTTCCTGTTTCATTTCGGCAGCGTTGATGATGTGGCTACACAAGCGCGGATGGCCGACACGGATCGTACTGAAAACGGATGGGAGAAACATCAACATCGCCGCAATGCTGTGCCAGATGAAGTGTCTACTGCAAAGGTGATCGAAGGGGATACCCGCTTGGCCTTAGCCCATGCAGAACTGTCCAAATCCCGCGATATTATTGCATGGAACAAACCCCGTGCGTTGAAATCAAATCGCGTGATCCGCATTCCAGGCCGGTTTCACGGCATCGTCTAAATGTGCATTAGAAATACAATTTCTATTGCTTTAAAAAACTCAAAAAATACTTGCTTGCAGTGCGGCCTTTGCCAACTGGATCGCATCCTCTGACGGCTCTGTCACATCGTGGCGGTGTTTGAAAAACCCTTCATCCCCTAGCTGTGCAAACAGCCTCTGTAAATCCAGCACGGCGTTTGCCATCGCATGGGTGCCGGGGATAAAGAATGCCGCAACCACATCGCCCAGCAAGGCACATGGACGCCCCGTCATGAGGAACACTTGATCAGAAAATCCCAAAGGGGCCGTGCCTTGCCGCCGCCGGATCATGCCGATCCTGGCACTGGGGGGGTTGGCCATGGCAATCAGATGGAACGCAGACCCTTCGACGCCCAAGATCTGACTTGCGCCGCGATACCGCGCGATTTGGTCGGGCAATGTATGGTCCTGCGGGTGATACACCTCATACCCTTCGGCCATTGCTGCCGCTTCGATCACATCTTCGAACAGAATATGACCCGGTGTGTTGCGAATTTTAGTGCGAGAGACATAGATTTTTGATCCCAGCTGCGATGGTAGAATGCCCGTCGCAAACCGGTTGCGGATAAAGGCGCGAAATTCGGGGCAGCCGGGGGCCAGCATGCCTGCACCGCAGCCTTGGGGGGGGACAATTAAACGGTCAAACCGTGTGGGACGGGTCACCACGTCGTAAGGGGGCATATCCGCGATCATGGCAAACAAGTCCCGCGTCTGGGTCATTTGTTTTATGGACCGTGCTGCAGGCATCACTTTCTTGGGGATAAACGCCACACCGTCCACATCCCCTAAACCTGCATCCAAGGCCCATAACCGCGCCAGTGTTTCCACCAGAAAATGTCCGAAACGGTTGTCATGTTTGCCACCATACAGCCACGTGCCTTGGCGGGTATTCGGGTCTTTGGCCGATGCATGGTTCGGGGCTACGGTTTGCGGGCGTGTCTCGGTCATGAAATGCGCCGAAGATCCCACGAAGCCACCGAATTTTGTCAGCACCCCCCCCAAAGCAGGGGCACGACGGGGGTGCTTGTCGTCAAACGGCACCAGCATCGCCTGATCGACAATCCGGATGTCCGCCGTCAGGGCAGTATGGGGGTCAATATGAAATTCAGCGGCCACAGTGATGCTATTATAGATTTACTATATTTGGGGGACATTAACGTAGTTCTGTCAATCAAAAAATGTGATAAGCAAAGCCCGTAGCAATAAGGATGTTCATCCGTGCAAATTACACCCACTGCCTTACCGGATGTTCTGATCCTGAGCCCTGCCCGCTTTGGCGACGCGCGGGGGTTTTTCAGTGAAAGCTGGAACGCCGCGCGGATGGCAGATGCAGATCTGCAGTTCGATTTTGTGCAAGACAATCATTCGTTCTCCACACAGGCTGGCACAGTGCGGGGACTGCATTTCCAATCGCCCCCCCATGCGCAAGACAAGCTGGTCCGCTGCGGGCGCGGGGCGTTGTTTGATGTGGCCGTGGACATTCGCGTGGGCAGTCCGACGTATGGGAAGTGGGTGGGCGAAACCCTGTCGTTTGAAAACGGCAAACAGCTGTTGGTTCCCGCAGGGTTTTTGCATGGGTTCATGGCACTGACGGATGATTGTGAGATTATCTATAAATGCACCGATTACTACGCGCCTGACTGTGATGGGGCCGTGGCATGGAATGATCCTGATATTGGGATTGACTGGCCTGATGTGGGTCCTGCTGTGCTGTCCGGCAAAGACGAGGTCGCCCCGATGCTAAAAGATTTCCAATCCCCGTTCACCTATGAGGCATCCCAATGAAGTTGATCGTCACAGGCGGGGCCGGGTTCATCGGATCCGCCGTGGTGCGGCAAGCCGTGACTGCAGGGCATGATGTTCTAAATTTGGACGCGCTGACCTATGCTGCGTGTCTGGACAATCTGGTATCTGTTGCAGATGCCCCGAACTATCGCTTTGTGCAGGCAGATATCTGTGATCGGGCTGCATTAGACTCTGTTTTTGCAGATTTCCAACCGGATGCGGTGATGCATCTGGCGGCAGAATCCCACGTGGACCGGTCCATCGACGGGCCTGCGGATTTCATGCAGACCAACATTATGGGAACGTTCCATCTGTTGGAAGCGGCGCGGGCGTATTGGACGGGGGCGGGCAAACCGGATAGTTTCCGGTTCCACCATATTTCCACTGATGAGGTCTTCGGATCGCTGCCCAATGATCCTGAAGTGATGTTCACGGAAGACACCGCCTATGATCCGCGCAGTCCGTATTCTGCGTCCAAAGCATCATCGGATCATCTGGTTCGCGCGTGGTCCGAGACTTATGGCCTACCTGTGGTGATGACGAATTGTTCGAATAATTACGGGCCGTATCACTTCCCCGAAAAGCTGATCCCTGTGGTGATCTTGAACGCACTGGCTGGCAAGCCGATCCCTGTCTATGGCAAAGGCGATAACGTGCGCGACTGGCTGTATGTGGAAGACCACGCAGATGCCCTGCTGACTGTGATGCAGCGCGGCCAAGTGGGGCGCAGCTATAATATTGGTGGTGAAAACGAAGCGCAGAATATTGAAATTGTGCAAATGATCTGCGCCCATCTGGACCGATTGCGGCCGGGTTCTAAGCCTTACGGCGACTTGATCACCTATGTGACGGACCGCCCGGGTCATGACCAACGCTATGCGATCGATCCCACGCGCATCCGCACTGAATTGGGCTGGCGTCCGCCGGTGACCTTGGAACAGGGCTTGGAAAAGACCGTACAGTGGTATCTGGATAATGAGGCGTGGTGGAAAGCGCTGCAAAACCGTGACGGGGTTGGCGACAGGCTTGGTGTGAAAGCATGATTTTAGTCTTCGGAAAATCCGGTCAGGTCGCGACAGAACTGGCACGGCAAGGGGATGTTCTATGCCTTGGCCGCGACGTGTGTGATCTGTCTGTGACAGGAAATGTGGTGGCAGCAATTGCAGCACATCAACCAACGGCTGTGATCAATGCCGCCGCCTATACAGCTGTGGATCAGGCGGAAGACGACGAAGCGGCCGCCCTTCAAATCAACGGCCATGCGGTTGCAGAAATGGCCGATGCCTGTGCCAAACTGAATATCCCGTTGGTCCATATCTCGACCGATTATGTGTTTGCGGGGGATGGTATAGATCCTTGGCAGTCCACAGACCCAACGTCCCCTTTGGGTACATATGGCCGAACCAAACTGGCGGGCGAGGATGCCGTGCGCGCGTCAGGGGTAACCCATGCAATCCTGCGCACATCGTGGGTCTTTTCGGCCCATGGCAACAATTTTCTGAAAACCATGCTGCGGCTGGGTGCGGATCGTGATGCGCTGACAATCGTGGCAGATCAGATTGGTGGACCAACCCCCGCAGCAGATATTGCAGCGGCGTGTTTGATGATTGCAGGTCAGCTGAAAACAGACCCTAACACAGGTGGAACGTACCATTTTGCAGGTGCGCCGGATGTCAGTTGGGCAGATTTCGCGCGGGCGATCTTTGACCAAGCGGGGATCACATGTGATGTCACAGATATCCCGTCGTCCGACTATCCCACCCCTGCGGCACGTCCGCTGAATTCCCGTATGGATTGCAGCAGTATACACACCACATTCAACATCCCCCGCCCCGACTGGCGGCAAGGGATCACAGATATTTTAAAGGACTTGTCCCTATGATGCGCAAAGGAATTGTTCTGGCTGGCGGGTCCGGCACACGGCTGTATCCGATCACCATGGGTGTGTCGAAACAACTGCTTCCGATCTATGACAAGCCGATGATTTATTACCCGCTGTCGGTGCTGCTGCTGGCAGGCATCCGCGATATCGCGATGATCACGACCCCCCATGACCATGATCAGTTCAAACGCGCCTTGGGGGATGGATCGGATTACGGTGTGTCGATCACCTATATCATTCAGGAAAACCCAGACGGTTTGGCGCAGGCGTATATCTTGGCCGAAGATTTTCTGGCAGGTGCCCCGTCTGCGATGGTTCTGGGCGACAACATCTTCTTTGGTCATGCTTTGCCAGACTTGCTGGCAGCGGCAGATGTCGCCGTGGGCGGAACAGTGTTCGGATACCATGTGGCGGACCCCGAACGTTATGGTGTTGTGGGCTTTGACGCGGATGGCACTGTCACGCAGATTATTGAAAAACCCGATGTGCCACCGTCGAACCTGGCGGTCACGGGCCTGTATTTCCTTGATGGTGACGCACCGCGCCGGGCCCGATCGATCAAACCGTCGCCCCGTGGCGAGTTAGAGATTACCGACCTGCTGCAAACCTATCTTGATGAAGGCGGTTTGCAGATCCAAAAGATGGGTCGGGGTTATGCATGGTTGGACACCGGCACCCATGCATCTTTACTGGATGCCGGAAACTTTGGGCGAACCTTACAAAACCGTCAGGGCCTGCAAACGGGATGTCTGGAAGAAATCGCTTTTGAGCAAGGTTGGATCACCCGTGATGCCTTACGCAAACGGGCTGCGATGCTGGCAAAAAATGATTATGGGGAATATCTGGCTAAATTGGCGGATGGGCAGATTTAGAAGCCCCGCCTTGCATGCGGCTTAGCTCAGGTTTAAATTCTGGATAACAGACCGTGACGGGATGTTGGGAATGGTGCCCGACTGCAGATCATCTACAATGGCATGAATTTCAGGCAGGCGCGGCCTGCGTGCAACGGATGACATAACCCGTAACGCGCCGGAAAAACTGTTGTATCCGCGCAAGGGAATGATCAATGATTTGTTCAATGTATCTTCCAGATATCCCTGTTCCCCGATGGCCCGAATTTTTGCGTTAATTTCGCCCCGGCGGATCATTTCTTGCTGGATCGGGGTGGCCTCCTCCATCGCTGCTTGAAGGACCATCATCCGCATGCGCGGCTCTTCTGCGGATAGTGCGACAAAGGAAAACGGACTGTCAAAAAAATTCGGGGAATCCGGCAACCGGTTGCGGCGGTTGCTTTCCACAACACGCGGCACGACCAAATCTTCCAGCACAGCCACATCAAAATGAATTTTCGACAGCTTTGCGATGTCTTTCAGTTTAGGCATGAATCGGTCGATTTCGTCATAGGTTTGATACGCGCGGCGCATTTTGTTGACGAACTGCGCAGTGACCGCAAACGCCCCCGTCCCCATATGCGCCCGAATCCATCCCTGATCTTCTAGTGTCTTCAATCCGCGATATGATGCCATGCGCGAAATACCGGTGTGCGTCGTCACCTGTTCCAGGTTCAACGGACCCCGTTCTGCAAGGATTTCCAGGATCATTAGAACCCGCCCTGCCCCTTTTGCAATATCACCTTTTTGCGTCATGGATCGCCTTGGAATCACTGGCTGTTATCATTCTATCCATCAGGTCATGTCCCATGTCTGCGTAAAAATGCAATCCACGTTGCACCTGATATAGAGTGCAACCCTAAGGCAGCGGGCACCGTCCCGCAACAAAATCAAAGAAGGGCCCGGTTACGTAAACTTGGGATACGGTGAATGTTCATCCCTGGGCAGCAGACGTTGTAGTCGCTGGTATTGTAATATGCTGTGTGTCGATTGCAAAGCAGACAATATGTTCAAACGCCGATCAGCCTGTTGTTCCATTGTTCTATGTGCCCGAACATGGGCCAAACCTGTTTGGCGGATCGCATGCAATAGATCTGGCTGGCTGCGCAGGGCTGTCAGATGTGTCCCCCAATCCATAGGTGTGCGGGCCACCAAATAGCATGTGTCCGGCACCGTTGTGATTTTAGCCATCGTTTCCGAAATGATGGGAACGGTGCCATTTGCCAAACATTCTATCAGCTTCAAATCTGATTTGGTGCAGTTGAAAGGCGTATCGCGCAAAGGCATCAGCATCACATCGGCCTGCCGGACCTGATCCAGATAGCTTTGATATTTCACGAGCGGAATAAACTGTACGGGGATGCTGGAACGCAGGCTGTTTGCAACCTTTTTGTCAAAGATCACAGTGACTGTGAAGTCTGCGCTGTGGGTCTGAAAATAAGGTGCCAATGCTGCACATTGCTCAGTCCAGTCATCTGCCCGGTTCAACGCGCCATACAGAACACGCAAAGGACCATCGTGACGTTTTGCGGTGATTGCCTGTGACTGTTGAACATCGCTGACGGCATTTTTAACAACATACACATTTGGATTTATCTGCCTGATCACAGCAGCCAACGACGCGGTAGAAGCCATGACCGCATGCACGTTGCGCAAGGTCAAGAAATCGGACTTTGTGTGATTTATCAAAAAACCGGGATGGTCATCCAAATCCAGAACCAGCAAACCGCCCCGTTCGGCAAATGTCATAACATTGGGACCTGTACCAACATGGGTGCGATAAAACCATGCAATATCTGGCGGGGTAACATCTTTGGGTGTTAATTTTGGATCAGGCAAACCGCCAAAATATAGATCATAAGACGCACGTTTTGTCGCGGCCATATTTGTCAAAGGATCGGCAAGACGAACCTTTTGCATCGCATCATGTTTAGTCTGCATTCCAAAAGCTGCAATATGCATAGGGCGGTCCAAAGGGCTGTCATGGATGGAAAATCAGTTTTAGCTTGGTGTGTGGGCCAGTCTTATTTGTCTAGGTCAGGTTAAAACACGCCTGGCCTGTAAGCCGTTCCTTTGTCTTATATGGTAAAATATATTGTTTAATGTTTCTGGTGATTTAACAATATATTCCCAAATGAATGTAATGTATCGTAATCGTAAATAATGTTACCAGACAAGAGGCTTCAATGGCTGCCCCCTCCATCCTGTTTATCCATGATAATTTCCCCGCCCAATTCCGCAGTTTAGCAGGCTATTTGCAAAATCGTGGATGGGACGTGCATGCAGCCGGTGAAAACAAAATTTTCGACACTAAAAAGTTCCAAAAATTCACAGATGGGGTGCGGGTTTTGGGATATCGCAGGCCGCGCGAACCGTCCCAGCAGACCCATCGTTATCTGCGCGGATTGGAAAAGGCAGTCCTGACCGGACAGGGATTTGCCGGCCAAGCGATCCGCATGGCAAATTCAAATATTAACCCGGATATCATCGTTGCCCATTCCGGTTGGGGCAGTGGTAGTTTTGCCAAGGCTGTCTGGCCGGATGCCGTGTTTGTGCAATATCTGGAATGGTGGTACGCTCATCCGCCGCGGGACATTAACCCGCCTTACAAAAAACTGTCTCCTGCTGAGGAAGCCAACGCCCGCGCCCAAACCCATGCACGCAATCTGCCGTTTATGCTGGATGCGATGCAGGCAGATGCAATTTTGATCCCAACGCGGTTTCAAGCTTTAGATGTGCCAAAAGTGCTGCGCAAGAATATTCATATTCTGCACGACGGGGTAGATTGTGATTTTTTTCATCCCGAAATCGAACGTGCGGAATTTACCATCGGGCAGACGAAATTTGACCCCAAAACACGTTTTTTGACCTATGCTACGCGCGGCATGGAACCCACACGCGGCTTTCCAGAATTTATGGCAGCAGCGTCCAGAGTCATGAAGGAAAATCCCGATATACATTGCGCCATTGCAGGCAATGACAGTGTTCACTACGGGGGGAAATTGCCCGAAGGGGACAGCTACCTGAAACGTGCACTGGCGGAACATGACTTTGACAAAAAACGCCTGCATCTGTTGGGCAGACTGTCGTTACAGGATTATGCAAAACTGCTGCGCCGGTCAGATTGTCACGTGTATCTGACCAAACCGTTTGTTCTGTCATGGTCACTGATCGAATCTATGGCATCCGCCGCCCCGCTGGTTGTGTCGGATACACCGCCTTTGGTAGAAGCCCTTCCCCATGACAGTCAGGCCCTGCGGGTCACTCACACAGACATAGATGCATTGACGGCTGCAATCCATAAAACGCTCAACAACCCAAAAGATGCCCGCAAACGGGGTGGGCGGGCACGGGCACGGGCTGAAAACATCTATGCTGCCAGCAAACTTCTGCCCAAACACGAAGAACTTTTCCAATCTTTGATCGATGCCCGCACGGACCTTCAAGACAGTGCCGATTGATCTTTTGGATACCATAACAGGACCCTAACCCCCGTGAATGTACAAACGGCCGCGACGAACGCTTCTTTGGAAGAAGCATTGGAAAAAGCAGATCAAGCTTTTCAAAAGGGCGAAGTGTCGGCAACGTGGGCGTTGATCGAACCAATCATCCCACAGCGGTCCCGCCTGCAAACTGCGGGGCAGCACCATACGTTGAACATGTTGCAACTGGGGTGTGCAATTTATCAGACAGGCGACCTGGCCGCGGCAAACCAACTGAATGCAACGCTGAAGGTTGCAAAAGGCCTGCTTCCCATCCGGTATCGCTTGGCCATTCGCCAACATCAGTACCGTACAGCTAAAATGCTACGGTCCCATCCAATCGCCGTGGGGGATGAGACGTTACAGGCTGATTTCAAATGTTCGGCTGGGATCTATTGTTTGTGGCACAACCGCCCCCGCGCAGGGTTCCGTCTGTATGCCAGCCGCAATAAGGCGATCATGTTCCCAAAAATTGTACCCGATTCTTTGCGCTATGCCCCGCTGCCTGCGGACCCAGCGCAAGATGTCGACCGCATCATTTTGGAACAAGGTGTGGGGGACATGATGTTTCACCTGGCCCACATCCGGCAACAAGGCAATCACGCCACATCGACGTTTATCGGGGCAAAACACTATGCCGCCTTGGTGCGGGACTGGTTCCCCAAGGGACAGTTTATTTATTACGGCAATATTCCAGAAAAGTTGCGCGGCAAGCCGTGCCATTGTTCTGCAGATTTCCTGTCGCGATCCCTGTCGGCGGACAATGCATTCCCCCTATCAGCCCCTCGCCCCTATGCCCCTACACGCGGGCCGCTGGACCGGCCTGTCATCGGGATTTGCTGGCGGGGCGGATCAGGCCAGAACCGTCGCGAAGAACGTCATATCCCGCTGCACTTCTTTTTGGACATGCTGCCCAAACATGCGGATTACATCCCGTTGCAGTTTGATATGACCGATGCCGAACGTACCATGCTGATGCAAGACAGCCGCGTGTCTATTCCGTTTATGGATGTCACATCTAACCCGCAGGCGACCAGCAATGTAATTCGCGATCTGGCAGGGGTGATTTCTGTAGACAGCGCAAACTGGCATTTCGCAGGCTGCAGCGATGTTCCGTTTCTGGCGATTATGAACAAAACGTCCCACTGGTTCTGGGGTGGTGCTGCGCGTGCGGACAGCGCTTATCCCGCAGCCACCACCATTGCCAAAGAACAGCTGACCCGTCAGGGGATCAAGGATTGGGTCGGGCAGGCAACACGCAGCTGGCGGGACCGTCCCAAGCAAAAATTGCCGACCCCGTCCAAATTGGCCGCTCCACAGATCGCCACGCCCATAAAACTAAGCTTTGAGACACCTGTCTTTGTGGTTAGCCCGCCGCGCACGCGGTCATCACTCATGATGGGTGCATTTGCAAAGCATGGGATCTGGACAGGCCAGACCGTCAAGGCAACCCCGAACAACCCATACGGATTTTATGAAAACGAACCCCTGCGTGAGACGTATTTGAAAGGGGTTCTGAAAGATATGGATGCAGATCCTTTGGGGGTGTCAAAGCTGCCACCGCTGTTTCCCCAACCCCCCTTCCCGCATCTGGCCTATCAATTACATCAGGCGATTCAGCGTCAGGGCTATCAAGGTGGGGCTTGGGGATTCAAAGATCCCAAGCTGACTTTGGTATGGCCAATGTATGCCAAAGCCTTTCCCAATGCACATTGGGTGGTTCTGACCCGCAATGCTGGCGACACGATCAAAAGCATCTGCAAAACAACCTTTATGCAAAGGCATTCCCAAAGCACCGATTACTGGCGGATGTTCTTGCTGGCCTATGAAGATCGTCTGGAACAACTGATCAAACGTGTGCCACAAGCATCTGTGTTGGACACTGATCGCGTTATCCAAGGCGACTATGGACAATGTTCTGACATTTTTGAACAGTTGGGCATTCAATTCTCACCAGATATTATGAACGGGCTTATTGATCCCAATCTTGCAAAGCGGCACCTGACCGGGGCACAGCCAGTGGCGAATGCCACAAATCAGACGGGAACCTCGTGATCTTCACGCGGACCGAACATCCTGCACCTCCATCAGAATCTTAAACCCGCACCCGACGATCAAATTGCAAGCTGCCTGACATGTCACGATCCGGTGTTTTCGCAAACCCATGACTGACCAGAACAGGGGCATACGCATCACTCAGGAACGTGGCTTCGGCACCAGATTCGAAGGGGATGATAATGCGCTGGACACCGTCCAATGGCATGTCGGTCAGCATTTTTTCAGTCACAGCCGCAGGCCTCGCGATGCGCACAACATCGGGATGAAAATCCTTCAAATAGGCCGCCAAACCGCTGGCCTGTGTGTGCGTGTCCGTCTGAAACTGTAATTCAGTATCAACAAGCTTTAGGCGCGTGGTGTCTTTTATTCCGCGCCCGTTATGATCTGCAATGTTGCGTCCCATGCGGATCAGCGGCCGCCGATTGTCTTGCGCCAAAATGGTCAACCCAGGCATCACCAACCGCAGGCGCATGGGGATAAACCCGACACCCGTGCCAAGATCCAACAGTCGGGTAAAGCCGTCCACATATCTTTCGATATTTCGTGCGTTGCGACGGTCAAACCGTCCGGCAACAATAGCGTTCAACGCTTCGGGATTGAACACACGTGTATCGGTGGGCAGTTGTATGTCATGGTTCGGGGTCCATGTGACATTGACTGGGCCCGACAAATCAATCTTGCCATCCACATAAGGCGATCCGTCTTTGCCGGGCCAATCGTCCACCGTATCATTATGATATTCCGAAACGGGTTTGTCATTGGCCTGCTTTTCAACCTTGCTCATCAAAGCGGCGATTTTTGCAGGATCGCGGGCTTTGGGCGGTTTGGCTTCGACATCCCTGATGGACACTTTGCTGGCCGTAATCAGGTCAGATTTCAGCTGTGCATAGGCGGGGGTCTGGCGGTAGGCATCTAGACGCGCTTCGACCCGCAGCAAGGCCTTGTGGTGCAAATCGTTCAGAACAGGATCTTCTAACAGGGCTGCCATAATTGCAGCACGGCGGTCGGCGTGGCGCAAAATGGATATATCTTCAATCTCGTTCCGGTCTTGCAGGGACCAATAGTCACTGTTGTATTTGTCGGCCTTGTTATTCACGTTCCCGCGGAATTTGCGCACAGCGTAACTGTCGACGGATTTCGCCGCATAATGGTTCATCTGCGCCCAGTCATAACCCAGCGTGCGGCGGATCGATCGCCAACCGCGAAACTTGAAGTATTCTTCCATCGGCAGGCCCGACCCGTTCAGCCATTTGATAGTGTCGGGGTATCCCGTTTCCAGATGTTTGTTTTTGATCGACGGGCGATGGATGCCCAATTTCCAGTAATCAGGGTCAAATTTAAACAGGGTCTTTACGCCCCAGCCTTTGTTCCACAGGGGCGGGGCGGCACGGGTGTATTGTTCGCTGACCGGATCGCGGGACCAGTCGACCACATCGTTCGACCCGAATATCCGCCATGTGACGACAATGCCGTTTGCATCTTGTGCCACCGCATCACTGATCATACCGTCCAGATGGCCTGACGGATGTCTCAATACTAGAAACTCATCCGCATCAAACACCATAACCCAATCAGCGGTCTGTACCAGCGGTTCCACCTGCGCATGTTTCAAGGCGGACGGTTGGGGTTTGATACCTTCAGGAATGATGTTTTCACGATGATAGCCCAGACCAAGTGTTTCCAGCCGCTGCAGCATTTCCACCGTGCCGTCACTGCATTCGTTGGTATAAACTAAAATATCCGTGAACCCGACAGCCAGATGATGCGCCACCCATTCCAACAGGAACGGTGCTTCGTCTTTCATCATAGACACCGCCATCACACGGCCATGGGGGGACGTGCGGGTTTTGATATCAGTTAGGACGTTCGTTTCGGGCATGGACCAAATATGTCTTCCGCTGGCGGTGCACCTTGTATGGGCGCATTATGGTTAAGACGGGCCTAACGCAGGGCCGATATAGAAAGAAGCCACATAAGGCCTGTACTAATAATAATATTATTCTTTGTCATACTCTAGCGAATGTTGATAGAATCGAAACAATTAAAAATACAGTAAGGCCGGACAATGGCAGACAACACCTCAACAGACGGGATTTTGATCCGTGCGCAGAACGGCGATGTGATCCGTTATGATGACACCGGCCTGATCTTGCGCCTGTCGGATACGGTTCTGGCGGATATTGCGCTGCGCCTTGGCGGCAATCTGTCCCCTGCCGCCCCACCTGTATCTGTGCCGCGTTTGGACGCCCACGCTTATCTGCCAGATGTGGATGCATGGGGGGTCAGTCTGCACGGGGATTGGCTGTATTTCACCGCGAACTTGGCAGGCGTGGCAGGGCCGTGCGGATATCGCCGACGCGTGACGGGGGGGGATATTATCGCTGATGCGCCGGGCCCAATACAGGTGATCTTGGGTATGGGCGGCGCGCGCGCGGCTTTGGGCAGCACTGCAAAACCGAACTATCCCTATCATATCCTGGCCCCCGCCGATGATATCGGTGCCGTGGGTCATGCCGGGGTTGAAGATGCAATTCAGACCCCCGATCTGGAACACCTGCGCGATCTGACCCATGAAGCATTGGTGGCTGATATGCTGTTGCAAGATCGTGTCACCAAAACCCAAGCCCTGCCTTTATTTGTGACCCGTGTTGAAACAGATACATCTGCCACAGCCACTGATCTGGCCACAGGCCCTGCCATGACCAATTTGGAAATCGCGGTCCGCAATGCAATGCAAGCGGCCAGTAGCATGGGCAAGCAGGCTGACATCACAGCCATCTGTCTGGATTACACGTTCGAAGATCAGTCGGGGTCTGCCGCGGCCTACCGTGACGGGATGACTGCCGTGATGGATGGGCTGCGGGATCATCTAAAGGCCTTAGGGCATCCGGCGCCCACATTCGTCACTCGGTTTGAGGGCGGCACCCCAGCTATGCAAGACGACGCCATAATCGAAGGGCAATGGGATCTGGCCTGGAACCACGCGGATCACAGGTTTATCCAATCCGCACCCAGCTATATGTTCGATTATGATACTTTTGACCGCCCAACAGATGCCGCCCGTGCGGATATGGCGGCGATGACTGCGGCAGCCATCACAACGGACAACTGGCACTGCCCGACCTTTATGCTGGCCGAATGCATTTCGGGTACACACAGTATTCGTGTCACGGCCAAAGCGATGCAGCCTTTGGTGCTGGACCTGAAACTGGGCTGCACCGCACTGGCAGGGTTTTCCTTGATCGGGAATGATAACGCCCCGCAGATCACAGGTGTTGCCGTTGATCCAAATGACCCCAAAGCACTGATTTTTACTTGCGACACCGCCCCGACGGGCGATCTGCATTTGGGGTACGCAGTGAAGGATACTTTGATCGGTGGTGTCCGCGACGACTGGATGACAGATGGCGGCCTGCACCGCTGGGCTTTGCCCTGTCTGTTGCCCGTGACGGGGACTGCGTAATGTTGCAGGTCGAAGCATCCTTGCCTACGGGCGCCGTATTAGGTCAACTCCGCCCTGCATTGGCAGACGTGATCCATCCTGCTGGGGCGATCTGGCTTCAAGGGCAGGCTGACCGCTTCATGCAGGAGGGGGGGCATGTTACAGACTGGTATTCAAACGGCCCAACTGCAGTACAGGCAGAGCCTAATATAGGGAATACCGCCCTATCTGGCACGGCCTTGCAACTGATACCCGAACGGCATTGCGGCTTTACAATTCCGCACATCACGGGCAATGCCGCGCAGTTCACAATGGCCATCCTCTATTCTGGCGACGACCCACGGACCTTGTTGACACTCAACACCAGCACACCCAAATCCGCGCCTGACGTGTCGAACTATCTGTTCTTGTCCCACACCGATGATACGATCACAGTGAAAGACACCCATGACGGAATCAGCTTAACGGCCCCAGCACAACCCACATCCGGCAAACGTCTGGCAATCGTTACCCTGTCGGGACATGAATTGGCATTGACCCAAGGTCTGTCTGATCCCGTAACCATAAAAGGGTCAACCATCGGCTTCGATGCCCCCGCCGATCTGTTCATCGGATGCCGCAGCCACCGCAAAGGTCTGTTGAAAACGCTGGGTAATGCACAGATTCACGATGTGATATTCTGGCCCAACCATACATTGCTGTTGCCCCGCACGGCGACGGATGTGGCGCAATATACGGCCCTGAAACAATTCTATCTGTGGGGTGCAGGGTGAGTTTCACACCAAACACCATCGCAGACGGCAACATCGCTGTGATCTGGGTCGATGATATGATCGACGTTTACAGCTGGCGGTCTGCGTTTGGTGTCGACATCCAGACCCCGCACCTTGATGCGTTCATGGCTGCAGGTGCACGATTTTCCAACGCTTATGCCACCGTGCCCCTGTGTGCGCCGTGCCGTGCGGAACTGGCCACCGGGATCAGCCCGTTCCGGTCGGGGCTGGTCGATCTGAACCGGTACTGGCGCGATATATACCCCCCCGAAAAAGCATGGGCATATGATCTGCGCCGTGCAGGGTTCTATAATTTCACGACGGGCAAAGTGGATGCAAATTACAAACCCATGCCCACGGCCTACAGCCGCACATTGTTTCACGAAGATGTCCCCGCCAAAGATCGGGGCAAACGCAACGGGGTGCATGAATATCTGGATAAAGGGCCCGGCATCAAAGGGGTGAACCATCCAGATGATGACGGGGGACAGGATCACAAATTCTATGATTTTCACGTCGCCCAGAACGCAATTGATTTTCTGGGGCGGGCCGATCCGAACCGCCGGACACTGATCCAGCTGGGCTTCAAGCACCCCCACTATAATCTGGTCACACCCGACAGGTTCTATCAGCAGTATGATGTGGATGCGATTTGCTGGCCTGACTCTGCCTCTGACGAAGACTACTACGGCCCCCCACCGGATTTCGGCGTGTATGAAGCCGCTTATGTGGCCAATGGTAACTTCACCCCCGAAAAATCAGGCGATCATGTCTGGCGCAATGTCGTGCGCGGGTATTTCGCAGCGATTTCCCACGTTGACCATGAAATCGGGCGATTCTTAGAGGCGCTGAAATCATCAGCTTTAGGGTCGAATACGACGGTAATCTTTCTGTCTGATAATGGATTCAACCTTGGCACCCACGACAGTTTTCATAAGATGAGCCAGTGGGACAGTGCGGCCCATATCCCCCTTGGCATCTGGCACCCCCACATGGAGGCAGGCCAGGTCATCGACCTGCCCGTATCCCTGCACAACATTCCCAAAACCATAATGGAACTGGCAGGCCTCCCGCCCCGCCCCGATTGGGTGTCGGGGCAAAGCCTGTTGCCGCTGGTTAGTGACTGTTTCGGGGAGTTTGACCGCAGCAAGTCACCGATTACATCTGTCTTCGGGACACTGTCCGTGCGCCCGTCGGTCGAAGGTTACACCCAGTACCGCTATTTCCGGTATCCCAATGGCGAAGAACATGTCTACGATCTGATAGATGATCCAGGCGAGACGACAAATCTGGTAGATACCGCCCCGATGGATATTCTGCGCAATGAATTGATGCGCGGGGCGTTGGATTTGGGTCTTGATCTGCGGGCGGACCTTGCAGGGGGGGTCATCAAAACCACGGACGACACCCAGCAATGGGCGTATGGTGCCGATAGCGAACGAGTCACATCTACTGCTGGCACATTGTGGTACATGGCCGGCCCCGATGATTATACCATGCATTGCCCCGCCGATGTGGCCAAAGTGCGCGTTGGCACCGTTGTGGCACGGTCTGAGGCGGACGGGAAAACCGGCAAATCCCTGAACATCGTCGCCAATCCGGACAGCGCTATGGAATTTGAGACGTCTGAACGGGTCAGCGTCAACATCACCGGCAGCAACCAAGGCGACGTGATGTACGGACCGACCTATGCCAATGCCAACTTCTATGGCGGTGGCGGGAATGATCAGCTGATCGCCCTGTCCGGACGCACCAACAGCCGTCATGAATTTTACGGCGGTGCGGGCGACGACATGTTGGTAGGCGGCGGCGGGCGCGATGTGCTGGACGGGGGCACAGGAAACGACACAATCTTTGGCGGATCGGGGCGCAATGAAATCTATGGCGGTCATGGCAATGATTACATTGAAGACGGCGAAGGGACATCGGTCATTCACACAGGACCCGGCCGCAACACGTTAAATCTTTGGGCGGGGGATGATGATGTCACGATCGGCACAGGGGTGAATGTTATTGATCCCGGTGCAGGGGCCGTCATATTTCGTGTGGCCTATGGCGGCGCCACCGTGATCCGCGATTGGGACGCGTCGCATCACTATGACCTGTCCACATGGCCTGGCACAGCATCGGTCAAACGACACGGCAAGAACCGTTGGCGCATTCGCACCGGCCTATCCATTGTTGATGTCTACAATGTTGAAAATGGCCGAAAATTTAAAACACAAATTACCCATGGCAGTGCCCGGTAACGTCAGGATAAAAAGTAAAATATTAACCATGCTGTAATCCGTAGCAGTGTAAGCTGTATGTTGCTAAAATGGAAACAAATCAGCGCCTGTTTCCAAAACGTAAACACTGCAGGCATACATATAAAGGCAGTCCCCTATGACCACACGTCGCCCTGTTGCATCCCTTTGGATCGGTGAAGAACTGCAATACCTGAACCAGTTGTGTCTTGCGTCCCATGTTCGGCATGGCCATCCGGTGACGCTGTATTGCACGGATAACGTGACCAACGCGCCCGAAGGTGTAACGGTGAAACCTGCGACCGATATTATGGACATCCCGATGGATATCGTCGCCTCGACCTCGGCCTCGTTCCTGTCGAATGTGTTTCGCTATAAAATGATTCAAAAGACAGATGCAATCTGGGTAGATTGCGATGCGTTCTGCCACAAACCCTTTCCCGATGACTGGCAGTGGGTTTACGCAGGCCACGGCATGCGGGGCGCGTTGAACTGTGGCGTGGTGGGCCTGCCGCAGAAATGTGATTTGATGGATCACCTGCTGGATTATTACGACAACCTGCCGGATGTGCCGCCATGGTGGAACAAAAACCAGCGCAAGAAGATTGAAAAACTCGATTCAAGCCTTCCCCACCCGGTGCGGATTTATAAAACGGAACGCACTGCATTCGGGCCGCAAGCCTTTACCTATTTTGCCCGTCTAACCGGCGATGTAGACAAAGCAATGACACCAGACGCGCTGTATCCAGTGCCGTTCCAGCTGAATGATATCTTCTATGATCCCCATGGTCGCGTCGAAGGCTGGTTCACTGACAAAACCGTATCCGTGCATCTGTACACAAACGGTACAAAACCGTGGTGGCGCAAAAACGTACCTTTGGAAAATTCCTACGCGTGGCGCATGTGCCGTGATGTGGGCATCGATCCCTCCAAGGCATTGGAATGATACCTATGGCAGCCTCATTAACCGCCCCGACTTCATCAACCGCCCCCGCCCCCGCCCCATCCCTAACCCTGTTCTTCATAGTTGAAGCCCCGCAGTATCAGTACATGGCCTGCTATCTGGCGGCATCGATCCGGCAGAACATGCCGGCAGAGGTAAAACTGGTCGGCTATTGCCCGTCCCATAAAATGGATGAACTGGACCCCGCCGCGATCGAGGCTTTGCGCCGCATGGATTGCGAGGTCCGCCCGATGGACACAGTGTCAAAGTTCAATCCCGAATATCCCCACGGCAATAAAATTCTGGCCTGCCTGCAACCGCGTGATACCGAATTTTCCGGCTTCATGGACAGTGACATCCTGATGATCCGGCGCAACTCGATCGAAAATCTGATCAAGCCGGGCCATGTGTCGGCATCCGTGGCAGCATCCATGTATTGGGGCCCACAAAAGATCTGGAAACAAATCTATGGCGGTCTAGGGATGGAAGTCCCAGAAGAACGGGTTACCCTGATGCGTCAGACCCGCCGCCCTAAAATTCCGTATTACAGTTCGGGATTTCTGCTGTTCCCCGAACAGACCCGCAACGCAGACGGGATGAATTTCCCGCAGGTTTGGATGGACATCGCGCAAAAGGTCGACATGTTGGAAGACCTGTCCAACAAACGTCCTTATCTGGATCAGATGAGCCTGCCACCGGCCATAATCCGCGCGGGTCTGAAATGGAACCAGCTGCCTGAAGAACATCATTTTATTCTGGGCGGGTCCCTACGCGGTAAACCTTTCCCGAAAGAACGTAAGATTTACACAGTTCACTACCGCAAATGGGATGTGCTGAAAGAAAACAACCTGGCTGAACGTGGCTATAAAGGACTGCGCAAAAAAGCTGGGGCCCGACAGGTCAGCGCCGTGCCAAAGGCCCCCCTGCCAACAGGCAAAGAAACTGGGGAATAGGGTCGATTAAAGCTTTGCCCCGGTCTGTATCCAATGCCAGGACGATGCACACATCGCGTCCAAGCCAAATTCAGTCTGAAACCCCAAAATATCACGGGCGTGGGTGACATCTGCCTGATAGATAGGCACGTCACCGGCCCGACGTGGGGCGATGGCGTATGGAAGATCTCGGCCCACAGCCTTTGAATAGGCCGCGTTCATGTCCAACACAGAATAGGCCCGGCCTGTGCCAAGGTTCACCAGATGACCTTCGTTTGTTTCCAGCAGCTTTTGCAAAGACAAGACATGACCCCGGGCTAGATCCATCACATGGATATAATCTCGTTCGCCAGTCCCGTCACGGGTGTCATAATCATCGCCAAAAACACCCAGTTCTTTCAATTCACCGGTCGCGACTTTGGCAATAAACGGCATCAAGTTATTAGGAATGTCGGACGGGTCTTCACCGATGAGCCCCGACGGATGTGCACCCACAGGATTGAAATACCGTAAAATCCCAAAGGCCCACGGGTGGGCGGCAGCAGCCTGTTCCAAGATTTGTTCACCCATGATTTTCGTAAACCCGTAAGGGTTTTGATACTGACGCGGGGCGGATTCAGGCGTCGGCACAATATTGGGTTCGCCGTAAACTGTGGCGGATGATGAAAATACCAACCGCATCACATCTGCCGCTTGCATGGCTTGCAGCAGGTTTAGCAATCCGCTGACATTCGTCTCAAAATAATCAATCGGTTTTTCGGTGCTTTCGCCCACGGCTTTCAACGCCGCAAAATGCACCACTGCATCGATGTCATGTTCGGTGAAAATCCGGTCCAACAAAGGACGGTCCAGAACCGATCCTTCGTAACAGATCACATCATTCACCCCTGTGATCTGCCCCAAGCGGGCCAGCACAGATTTCTGCGCGTTCGTGAAATTATCAACCATCACAACGTCAAAGCCCGCAGCGGCCAAAGCACAGTATGTGTGGGATCCGATGTATCCCGCGCCCCCTGTCAGAAGAATTTTCTGTGCCATAATATCGTACCTTTTAAATTCCCGTCATTTGCGCCCAAACCATAAAGGTGCGCAACTTGAAATCACGGGGAAGCTTAACCGCGCCTAAACCCTGACCTGCCATACCACTGCATATGAACAGATCTTATAAACAACGCGGAAAACGCGTTTTAGACATTATCTTTGTATTGGCAGGGTTCATTGTAGTGGCCCCCGTTCTGGGACTGGCGGGTCTGGCCCTTTGGATCAGCGCCCCGGGTCCCGTGATTTTCACCCAAGACCGGACAGGGCAGAATGGCCGGATCTTTCGTTTATATAAATTGCGGACCATGACAGAAAACCCGACCCGAAAACCGGGTCAAACACGGGGCGATGATCCTGAAATCCTACCAGTGGGTCATATCCTGCGGCGTTTCAAAATAGATGAGTTGCCACAACTGTGGAACATCCTAAAAGGCGACATGAGCGTCGTTGGTCCCCGCCCGTTGGTGCCACAAATGTTGGGCCTGACCCCGGATTGGGCCCATGCCCGCCACGTTCACCGCCCCGGATTGACAGGTCCTGTACAAGTGCGCGGGGGAACAACATTGTCATGGACCCAGCGTTGGGTACTGGACGTGCAATATCGCCCCACGTTTTGGGGCGATCTGGGGTTTGCATTAAAAACAATCGGTGTGGTGATGGGGGGTGAGGCGCGGTTTTACGCACCCGCCTGCATCTATGCGCCCCCCGTTTCTTATTCGACAGTGACTGATTTTGCCAAATTGCGCGGCTGATCCACATCTGTGCCTTTGGCACAGGCCGTATGATAGGCCAGTAATTGTGCGGGCAGGGCATACAGGATCGGGGCGATCAGTTCATCCGCTGTGGGCATTTCAATTGTTTTCCAAACACCGTCAGACGCCTCGGCCAACCCTGCGGCATCACTGACCAGAACGACTTTGCCCCCCCGCGCCATGACTTCTTGCATGTTTGAGATGGATTTATCGAACAAGCTATCTTTTGGCGCCATGACGACCACGGGAACTTTCTTGTCGATCAAGGCAATCGGCCCGTGCTTAAGTTCACCCGATGCATAGCCTTCGGCATGAATATAGCTGATTTCTTTCAGCTTCAGCGCGCCTTCCATGGCCAGCGGGTACAAAGGACCACGACCAAGAAACAAAATATCGCGCGCTTCGGCCAGTTTGCTCGACACGGCCTCGGACTGTGCTGCGATATCCAGACCTTGATTTACGATACCTGGCAAGCGTTTGATCTGGGACAGAGCTTCGGCAAATTGCGCTGAATTCAGCACACCACGCTGGCGCGCCGCTTCCACAGCCAGAACCAGAAGAACCGTCAGTTGACAAGTGAACGCTTTGGTCGATGCCACACCAATTTCAGCGCCCGCACGGATCGGAAACACCCCGTTGCTTTCCCGCGCAATGGAACTTTCGGGAACATTAACCACTGCCAGAATGGTTGACGCTTTGCCTTCCATATAGCGAAGTGCCGCTAGCGTATCAGCTGTTTCACCCGACTGGCTGACGAAAATCGCTGCGGTGTTTGGCGATACAGGCGGTTCGCGGTAACGCAGTTCAGACGCGATATCGACTTCGACAGGAATGCCCGCCACTTGTTCGAACCAGTATTTCGCGGTCAGGCCAGCATAGAATGCAGTGCCGCAAGCCACGATGGTCAAACGATTGATCTTGGTGAAATCCACCGGATCGGGCAGCACGATTTCATCGCCCTTTACGTAATGATTCACGGCACGATCCAAAACAGCAGGCTGTTCCGCAATTTCCTTCGCCATGAAATGTTTATAGCCGCCCTTTTCAACTTGGGCTGTGTCCAATTCAATGATCCGCATTTCACGGTTGGCGCGGTTACCGTTTTTGTCCTGAATTTCGAGACTATCACGGGTGATAACAGCGAAATCACCTTCGTCCAGATAGGTGATCTTATTGGTCAACGGTGCCAATGCAATCGCGTCGGACCCGACATACATTTCACCTTCACCATGACCGATGGCCAAGGGCGATCCTTTGCGGGCCACGATCATCAGATCCTGTTCACCGTAAAACAGGAATGCCAATGCAAACGCACCATCAAGGCGGGCAACCGTTTGTTCCGCCGCATCGCGCGGGGACAGACCTTGATCCAGGTAGTGATTTGCCAGCAAAGCCACTGTTTCAGTATCTGTTTCAGTGTGATGCGCGATGCCCTTTTCCGCCAGATCAGCACGCAGTTCTTTGTAGTTTTCAACGATACCATTGTGCACCACCGCCACGCGGCCTGCGCTGTGCGGGTGACAGTTGGTCACGGACGGTTCACCATGGGTGGCCCAACGGGTGTGGCCAATGCCGGATTTACCGGCCAGCGGTTCATGCACCAACAGGTCAGACAGGTTCACCAGTTTTCCCAACGCACGACGGCGGTCCAGATCACCGTCGTTGATGGTTGCAATGCCCGCACTGTCATAGCCGCGATATTCAAGCCGCTTTAAGGCTTCGACCAGAATGGGGGCTGCTTCGTGATTTCCAAGAACGCCAACGATACCACACATAAGACTACCCTTTTTTCTGTTCTTTTTTGGCCTGCAATACGGCCCTAAGTCGGGTCGCAAAACCCGGTTTTGAAATTTGTTTTGCGCGGGCAAGACCCAAAGCCTCGGCCTCTACATCGTTTGTAATCACGGACCCGCTGCCGGTCATGGCTTTGTCACCCACGGTGACAGGGGCCACCAGCATTGTGTTAGAGCCAATAAACACATCGTCCCCGATTGTCGTCTGATGCTTTAGCACCCCATCGTAGTTACAGGTAATTGTGCCTGCCCCGATGTTGCTGTCTACGCCGATGGTTGCATCACCGACATACGACAAATGGTTGATTTTGGACCCTGCGCCCAATGTGGCCTTTTTCATTTCTACAAAATTGCCAACCTTGGTATTTTCACCAAGGTTCGAACCGGGGCGCAAACGGGCATATGGCCCTACAACAGCCCCTGCCCCCACATGCGCGCCTTCGATGTGGGAAAACGCTTTGATTTCCGCACCCCCTTCGACAACGGCACCGGGGCCGAACACCACATAAGGGTCAATCTTTGCGCCACGGTGCAAAACCGTGTCATGGGACAGATAAACAGTGTCTATTGCTTGGAAATATACGCCATCCGCTTGGGCTGCAGCACGGGCGTTTGTCTGAAACAACGCCTCGGCGGCGGACAGTTCCACAGGGTTGTTGATGCCCAATGTTTCCGCTTCGTCACACACAACCACGCCCGATGACATGCCAGCGGTACGGGCCAGTTCCACAATGTCTGTCAGATACAATTCACCCGATGCATTGTTGTCATCAATCTGGTTGATCAGATCAAACATCACAGATGCCTTCGCACACATGACGCCAGAATTGCACAGGGTCACGGCCCGTTCAGCTTCAGATGCGTCTTTGAATTCTACGATCTTTTCCAACTGGTCGCCATCCGCGATCAACCGGCCATAGCGGCCTGGGTCAGCGGCCACGAACCCCAGAACAACAACGTCATGGGTCGCACGGGCGGCTTGCATGGCCTGCAAAGTATCGCCCGAAATAAACGGCGTATCGCCGTACAGAACGATGATGTCCCCATCGAACCCGTCCAGCGCAGGGGCCGCCATGCCGACCGCATGGCCTGTGCCTTTTTGTTCCGCCTGCAATACCGTGACCAAAGATGGATCATAGGCCTGAACCGCCGCCGTCACACGATCAGCACCGTGCCCGACCACAACAACAGACCGATCAGGGGACACGGCGTCCCCTGCTTTGAGGGCATGGATGACCAAAGGGGCCCCAGCAATCGGGTGCAAAACCTTAGGAAGGTCCGATTTCATCCGCGTGCCTTTGCCAGCGGCAAGCACAACCAAAGCAACAGACATTCAGAAATCCTTAATTATAAAAGTAGTATAGAGTCAGTCGCTCTCTTCCACTATTATATCCCAGACCTCAATCCCGTGTGGGGCCCGTAACAGTTTTGAAACAGTAGCGGCAGTATCATGCTTTAGGTCTTTAGCGGCCTGTACGAAAAGGACCCCCCCACAATGAAGATAGCAATGATCGGCACCGGTTATGTAGGCCTTGTGTCTGGGGTTTGTTTTTCGGACTTTGGCCATGATGTGATTTGCGTCGACAAAGACGCCAGCAAAATAGCGATGTTAGAGGCCGGCAAAGTGCCCATCTATGAACCGGGCTTGGATCAATTGATGGCCAAGAATGTGAACGCAGGTCGGTTGTCATTCACGCTTGACCTGGATGCCGCCCTAAAAGATGCCGCTTGTGTGTTTATTGCCGTGGGCACCCCGTCACGGCGCGGGGACGGTCATGCGGACCTGACGTATGTGATGGCCGCGGCCCGTGAAATTGCCATGACTGCACCCGATGGCATTGTGGTCGTCACCAAATCCACCGTGCCCGTGGGCACCAACCGCAAAGTGGCCGAGGTGATTGCAAAGGCCAACCCCGATTTGAAATTCGATGTGGCCTCGAACCCTGAATTCCTGCGCGAAGGGGCGGCGATTGATGACTTTATGCGTCCTGATCGTGTGGTGGTTGGTGTGCAAAGTGATCGGGCGGCCAAAGTTATGCGCGATGTGTACCGCCCGCTGTATTTGCGCGACTTTCCCATCGTGACAACTGATCTGGAAAGCGCCGAGATTATCAAATACGCCGCCAACGCCTTCCTTGCCACGAAAATCACCTTCATCAACGAAATCGCCGCACTGTGTGAACGCGCGGGCGCGGACATCAAACAAGTCGCCAATGGTATGGGCATGGACAAACGCATTGGCGATAAATTCCTGCATGCAGGTCCAGGTTATGGCGGGTCATGTTTTCCCAAAGACACCAAGGCCCTTGCCAGCATTGGCACTGATTACGGCGCCCCAATGCGCATTACTGAAACGGTGATCCAAGTGAACGAAGCGATCAAACGCCGGATGATCGACAAACTGCTGGACCTGTGCGGGGATACATTCAACGGTAAGAAAATCGCAATCCTTGGCGTAACATTCAAACCCAATACCGACGACATGCGCGATGCCCCTGCCCTAACCATTGTGCCTGCCTTGGTCGGCGGGGGGGCGGATGTGCGCATTGTTGACCCCCAAGGCCGCCACGAAGGCGAAGCGTTGTTGCCCCGTGTGACATGGATGGAAGACCCTTATGCGGCGTGCGAAGATGCAGATCTGCTGGTGATCTTGACCGAATGGAATGAATTCCGCGCATTGGATCTGCACCAGATGGCGGCGTCGATGAAAACGGCGCGGATGGCCGATTTGCGCAATATCTATCGCGCTGATGTGGCGGCTGAGGCCGGATTTAGCGCATATTCCAGCATTGGTCGTCCCGGGGTCGGGAACATTTTGGGGTAAACTTAGAGTTGATTCGGGCTCGGGGATTACAAAAGGCAGGGTTTGCCGAATACAAATCCCCGATATTACAGGCAATCATGCCACACCCTGCGCGATTGTTTGCATAAGATCACCCGTTAGACGACACTGCCCCTTGTTCTTTGGAACGAAACTAAAGATTATGCATTTTCGGGGGTCACCCTAACAAAGCTTTGGAGAGTAAACATGAAAAAACTAGTACTAGCAGCCGCATTGGCAGCATCTTTCGCAGGAACAGCAAACGCCGGTCAAACTGGCGCAGTAGGCAGCTTGGCAGCAGGCGGTGCAGCAGCATCTTTGATTCCACTGTTGGTAATCGTTACCGTTATCGGCGTTGAAGCATCCAACGGCACCTAAGCCGACCTGAATAGAAACGCGGTCCTTAACGTACGTAGGGGCCGCGCTTTTTTATGCGTATCGCAGTTTTTGCCCAAAACATTGTGATCGTAAGATAGTGTTAACCAAATACCCGTCTCTAAAGGGTCAGGTTAACGATTGGGCCTTTTTATGATTTTTACAACACGATTCCCATTATGATCACCCCTGTTATTCTGGCAGGTGGATCTGGCACTCGGCTGTGGCCCTTGTCACGGCGCAGCTTTCCTAAACAGTTCCACTCGATCGGTACGGCCCCCACGTTGTTCCAACGGGCCGCTTTGCGCACCAAAGGGTTTGGTTTTTCCGATCCACTGGTCATCACAGGTGAAGATTTCCGGTTCCTTGTGGCGGATCAATTGGCTGATGTGGATTGCACCGCTGCGCTGACCCTGATCGAACCTGTGGCACGCGACACGGCCCCTGCCATTCTGGCCGCCGCACTGGCGTTGGTTGCAGATGATCCCGGTGCTGTTTTGTTGATCGCGCCGTCAGATCATCATGTATCGGACACCGCCGCATTTCAGGCAATAATCCACGCCGCACGCCCCACCGCAGATGCAGGCCATATCGTAACCTTCGGGATCACACCAGACCGACCTGAAACAGGTTACGGTTATCTAGAACTGGCCGACACCACCCCTTCCCCAACACCTGTCCCGTTGATCCGCTTTGTAGAAAAACCCGAACAATCCCAAGCCGATCTGCTGGCAACATCCGGCAAACACCTGTGGAACGCAGGCATCTTTTTAGCCCGTGCGGATATACTCATCGCAGCTTTCAACGCCCATGCCGCTGATATGGTGCCCCCCGTGCAGCAAGCAATTGATGATGCACAAGATGATTTAGAATTCACCCGACTGGCCCCTGCCCCCTGGAACACCCTGCGCAGCCAGTCTGTCGATTACGCCATCATGGAACATCTGGCTGATCTGTACGTCCAACGCTTTGCAGGCGACTGGTCCGACCTTGGATCATGGGATGCCATCTGGCGGATGGGGCCACCGGGCACAGACGGGGTCACAACCATGGGTGGGGCCTATGACGTGGGGTCCGACAACAGTCTTTTATATCGCAGTGATGATGCCCCTGCAGTGGTCAGTATGGGATTGTCCGACACAATTGTCGTCGCCACCAAAGACGCCGTTCTGGTCGCAGACCGGTCACAGGCGCAAAACGTCAAACAGGCGGTGGCCGAACTGACCCGTATCGGCGAAGACCGGGCCCAGCAAACAGACCGCATGTACCGCCCGTGGGGCTGGTATGAAACACTGGCCCTTGGTAGCAGGTTTCAGGTCAAACGCATCGTGGTCAAACCATCCGGCATTCTGTCCCTGCAATCGCACACACACAGGTCCGAACATTGGGTCGTCGTCGAAGGTGTGGCCCATGTCACGATTGGGGACCAGATAAATGCGGTGGCTGAAAACCAGTCTGTGTATATTCCCGCAGGCACCACACACCGGATGGAAAACCGCACAGACACACCCATGGTCTTGATCGAAGTTCAAACCGGAAGCTATCTGGGCGAAGACGATATTGTGCGTTATGACGACGCCTATAACCGAGATTGATACCCCAAAAGGATTTCCCATGACACGCGTGCCCTGTTTCAAAGCCTATGACATTCGCGGTCGCGTGGATGAAGATGTGACCCCAGATCTGGCTTATAATCTGGGCCTGGCCATGGCGGCTGTGATGCAAGCCAAGCGTGTTGTCATTGGACGTGACGTGCGGGCGACGTCTCCGATTTTACAAAATGCCTTGGGTTTGGGTCTGATCGCAGGCGGCGTTCAGGTTCTGGACCTTGGTTTGTGCGGCACTGAAGAAGTCTATTTTGGCACTGACCACTATGATGCCTGCGGCGGGGTGATGGTGACTGCATCGCACAACCCGATTGAATACAATGGGTTCAAGATTGTAGGCAAAGGCGCCGCCCCCCTGTCCGATGATACCTTCCGCGCAATTGAGGCCGCTGTGGCCGCAACTCCAAAACCTGCGGCCTCTGCAGGCACCCACCAATATGTGGACTGCCGCAATGCGTACGCAGAACGGGTGTGCAGCTTTATCGACCCATCCGCGCTAAAGCCGCTGCACATCCTTGCCAATGCAGGCAATGGTGCCGCAGGCCCGACCTTTGATGCAGTGGTTGCAGCTTTGGTCGCCAAAGGTGCACCAATCACGGTCACCCGCACACATCACGCAGGCGATCCGTCGTTCCCCAATGGCATCCCGAATCCACTGTTACCGGAAAACCAACCAATGACCGCAGATGCTGTTATCGCAGCTGGGGCCGATATGGGCATTGCATGGGATGGTGATTTCGATCGGTGCTTCTTTTTCGATGCCACAGGAACGTTTGTGCCGGGTGAGTATATGGTTGGCCTGCTGGCAGATGCGATACTGGCCAAAGATGCAGGGGCATCCATTGTGCATGACCCGCGTGTGATCTGGAACACGCAGCGGATCGTGACTGGCGCAGGGGGTATTGCTGTTCCTGCCCGCACAGGCCATGCGTTGATCAAGGCCAAGATGCGTGAAACAAATGCAGCCTACGGCGGCGAAATGTCCGCGCATCATTATTTCCGCGACTTCATGTTCTGCGACAGTGGGATGATTCCTTGGGTTCTGCTGGCGGCCCATGTATCCGCCACGGGGTTGGGACTGAAAGATCTGGTGTCCGACATGCGCCACAAACACCCGTCATCGGGCGAAGTGAACTTTCGCGTGGCAGATACCCAAGTGGCCGTGGATGCAATTTATGCCGACTATAAAGATCAAGCCGCGCACGAAGACCGCCTTGATGGTCTGGGCCTGTCGTTTGACGGGTGGCGGTTTAATCTGCGCGCCTCCAATACCGAGCCGTTGTTGCGATTGAATGTCGAAGGGTTGGATGCAGATGTGGTCGCACATCATGCGCAGGCCCTTGCCGACAGGATTAAGACTTTGGGCTGATACGGCTTTCAGACTCAGTTTCCCCTCTGGCCCCTGTGGGGTGAAGGGGGTAAACTTGTCTTTATTTTAAGACATAAGGATCACCGCCATGGGTCGTACATTATTCGGAACAGACGGCGTGCGCGGCACGGCGAACACCTATCCCATGACCGCCGAGGCAGCCTTGCGTCTGGCCTCGGCTGCCGGGCGTTATTTCCGCAGCAAGGATTCAGATCACCAGCACCGTGTGGTGATCGGCAAAGACACACGTCGGTCCGGCTATATGATTGAAAACGCACTGGTGGCCGGATTTGCATCCACCGGTATGAACGTGATTCTGTTGGGTCCTATCCCGACACCTGCTGTCGGTTTGCTGACCCCGTCCATGCGGGCTGATGTGGGCGTGATGATTTCTGCATCGCACAATCCGCACCACGACAATGGCATCAAATTCTTCGGCCCCGACGGCTTCAAGTTGTCCGATGAGGCCGAGATGGAGATCGAAGCCCTGTTCAGTTCCGGCGTAGACTTGTGCAAGCCCGAAAACATTGGCCGTGTGAACCGCATTGAATCCGCCACAGGGCGTTATGTCGAAGTGGCAAAAGCCAGCTTTCCCTTGGGCAAAACACTGGACGGTCTGAAAGTTGTGATCGATTGCGCCAATGGGGCCGCTTACAAAGCCGCCCCCGAAGTGCTGTTCGAACTGGGCGCCACCGTTATCCCTGTGGGCGTGTCGCCAAACGGCTACAACATCAACCGTGACGTTGGATCGACCCAACCGCAAACTGCAGCTGAAACCGTTGTGGCGCACGGCGCGGATATCGGCATTTGTCTGGACGGCGACGCCGACCGGATCGCAATTATAGATGAAACAGGCAAACTGGCCGATGGGGATCAGATCATGGGTCTGATCGCGTCACGTTGGGCACAGTCCGGGCAGTTGAAAGGTGGGGCCCTGGTTGCGACGGTCATGTCGAACTTGGGCCTTGAACGCTGGTTGGAAGGTCAGGGCATTGGCCTGCACCGCACACAAGTGGGGGATCGTTATGTGGTCGATGCCATGCGCAAGGGCGGCTTTAATCTGGGCGGCGAACAGTCGGGCCATATTGTGATGATGGACCACGCCACCACGGGCGACGGCCTATTGGCAGGCCTGCAATTTCTGGCCGCGATGGTGGAAACAGGTCATAAGGCAAGTGATCTAGCGAATGTCTTCACTCCCTGCCCGCAACTGTTGAAAAACGTGCGGTTTGAGGCAGGCAAAACACCCCTAGACGAAAAATCCGTACAAGATGCGATTGCCGCAGGCGAAGCGGCGTTGGCCGCCACAGGCCGCCTGTTAATCCGCAAATCAGGGACTGAACCGCTGATCCGTGTGATGGGCGAAGCCGAGGACGAAGCCTTGCTGCAGCAAGTGGTGAACGATGTGGCATTGGCCGTGGAAAACGCAGCGTGACACGCACGGTTCTGGTCACAGGGGCCGCCGGGTTCATCGGATTCCACCTGTCGGAAATCCTGCTGCAAGACGGATTTCGTGTTGTCGGCTATGACGCGCTGACAGATTATTATGACCCCGCACTGAAACAGGCGCGGCTGAATATCTTGAAGCAACATCCTGCGTTCCGGTTCGAACAAGGCATGTTGGAAGATATGGATCGCCTACAGACCCTAACACGGGACGAACGTCCCGATGTGATCGTACATTTGGCAGCCCAAGCGGGCGTGCGATACAGCCTGGAAAACCCGCGTGCCTATATTGAATCCAACGTGGTGGGTACGTTCAACGTGATGGAATGCGCGCGGGAATTGGGTGTAGATCACTTGCTTATGGCCTCAACCAGTTCGGTATACGGCGCGAATACACAGATGCCTTACGCGGAAACCCACAAAGCCGACCTGCCCATGACCATCTATGCCGCCACTAAAAAAGCAGGCGAGGCGATGGGCCATTCTTATGCCCACCTCTATGATCTGCCGACCACCATGTTCCGCTTTTTCACTGTATACGGTCCGTGGGGGCGCCCTGACATGGCACTGTTCAAGTTCACCAAAGGCATTATCGAAGGCACGCCCATCGATATCTACAACCACGGCGATATGTTCCGTGATTTCACTTATATCGAGGATCTGGCCCGTGGCATCCGCCTGTTGATTGATACTCCGCCCGTACGACCCGCCGACGGGGTGGTCCCCGAAGGTGACAGCCTGTCCCCCGTGGCCCCCCACCGGATCGTCAACATCGGCAACAACGACAAAGTGCGATTGTTAGATTTCGTCGATGCGTTGGAGGCTGAGTTGGGCACCAAAGCCATCCGCAATTACATGGACATGCAGGCCGGTGACGTGCCTGCCACATGGGCCGACGCAAACTTGCTGAAATCCCTGACCGGATATGCCCCGCGCACATCAGTGCAAAACGGGATCAAAGCCTTCGTCGATTGGTATCGCGGGTTTTATTAACCCCCTACTTGCACCAACCAACCATCCCCGCCCTGCAATCCCATGGCCGTCAGTCGCCCCGTGGCATAGGCCCCTGTGTCCAGTGACATACGCCCCTGGTCCACCACAGGTTGCTCCATAATCGTATGCCCGTGGGCGACCCACTGACCATCGGTGCGTTGCTTGGTGAAAAAATCCTTATGCCCCCACATCCGCGTGCGGTCGCTTTGGTCGTTCCACACGCGTTCTGGGTTCAGGGCGGCATGGACACAGACCACATTGCCTGTGCGATAGGTTTGCGGCAAATCGCGCAGCCAGTCATGCATCCCGTCAGGCAGCACATCTTCCAACTGGGCAGCAATATCAGGCATGTCTTCCACATCCATCCGTTCGTGAAAGCCGCGAATGCCGAAACTGGCCAATGTCTGCATCCCGCCATAACGCAACCAACGGGCGCCATGTTTGCGGGGGTCCTCCAGAAAGTTCAGCATCAGGACTTCGTGGTTGCCTTTTAGACAGATGTGGCGGTCGGGTTGGGACAAGGACAGTTCATATAAATGTGCCAACACCTGCGCAGACTGATCGCCACGATCAACGTAATCCCCCAGATAGATCACTTTTGCCTCTGACATGCCCGGGCGTGATATGGCATCTTCGACAATCTTTGCACTCAGACTGTCCAGCAGGTCCATGCGACCATGCACGTCCCCGATGACATAAATCGGATGATCCACCTGATGTGGCGGCATAGGGCCCGCTTTGCGCGTACGGTCTGAGCGACCCAAAAGTTTGCTGAACAGTTTCATAGCAGATTACATAAGCAAGGAAGCCGCAGCGCACTAGGGGTATCGCTACGGTGTGTTCCCCGTCCCCCTTCAATTGCCCGCTTTGCGCGATTTCACAAACCCAAGGAACGCGGCATCCGCAGACCGCAGCTTCATCCGGCCTGCACGGACCCAAAAATCCTGCCAGTCGGCGACCAGTGCATAAATGTCCATGCCGGGCACAAGGGCCTTGGCGCGATCAATGGCATCGGGGGATGGGGCTGGCAAAGGCCCTTCGACCACCACACCCCGCAGGATGAACCGGACCTTGTCGCCTTCAATTTCTTCCATGGCGTAATCGGGCAGCGTGTCAGCGGCAATCATATCACGGATCATCTTGCGAAACACACGGCGGGGCGAATTGCTGCCTGACTTTTTCAGCAACGTATCAATCGTTACCGTCCAGTCGGATTGCCGCCCACAATGCTTACGCGCCAATTCATAGACCCGCCGTTCCAGCGGTTTGCGCAGACGGAAATAATCGCGGCTTAGCGTCAATACAGAATTCGACATCACAGCACGGTACAGCCAGTCCGACAGGGTCACGGCAACAGACACCATCCGACCCCCACGGGTTTTGCGGACAATCTCCCAGCTTTCGATCAAACCGAAACCAGTGGTCGTCTCATGATCCCCCGTCACGATGTTCGTGGTGATCCGTGTACCTGCCAGCCGTTCAAACCCTTCGCGCAGACGGCGGTACGCATCACCGGATGTTTCACGGTTCACCGACACCAGCAGATCATGGGCCTTTAATGTCAAACGGCGTGATGTTTTGCGCCCCGCATTCACCGCCGCCATCAACTGTGAAATGCAGTAGATCAGAATGTCTTTGTCGTGGATCGTGGCCAGTCCTTTGACCGACGGCACAACGGTGATGTCCACGTCGTTGTGGGTGTATTCCAGAATGCGGCGGTCGGGCCGCGTGGACAGCGAAAAGATCGGATGTTCCATTGTCGCCAGGTCATCTTTGGGCACAGCGTCAAAGATATCGCAGACGAAGAAATCCTTCGTTGCATGACGATCGGGAAGGAGTCCCCCCGTATTGGAAATGGCCGTTGCCATGATGTGCCTGCCTTACTGCCCGCGTCCGCCGTGTGGGATCTTTTGACCCTCTGAATGGCGTGACGATGTTCTGTTTTCAGAATCGTGGTTTTAGTAACACCTTGGTAAAAGTTATCCACATGCTGAGTCCAGAAATTTCACATCGATCTATCGGGGGTTCGGAGTCGCTTTGTCGTGGTATCAGAGTCACCCAAGCGTGGTTTCAGAGTCGCCTGTTTGAATTTCAACCGTTTTTTTTCTTTTAATTCAAATATTTGCGCGATCAGCCAAATCGCTTAACAATCATATAACTAATCATAACACCTCTTTTTTTCAAAAACCCATACAAAGCACCCGTTCAAAGCCTGCAATTTGCTTAGGAAACAGGATGTTTGTTGTGATATTTCTTCCATGTAGCGTGATTTCGCGTATATTGGCGAAAAAGCAGCACATCAGGCGAAACACATGTCCCTTCCCCCTTATTTCTCAATTGATCCAACGCAGGCCGAGGCTGAATTGGCACCCGCAACATCCACCGCAGATTTCGCAGCGATTGCGGCGGCCTGTGGAAAAGGTATGTCTGATCTGACCTCACGCGGGTTGACGGAAAGCGGTCGCAAAGAACTGCGGATGTTTTCCACATGGGAAATCACCAAGTATCTGATCCCTGTTGCCACAGCGCATTTTAGGCGCGTGTTGAAAGCAAATCCGGACCTGCCTCAAGGCCAATCGGAAACATCCGGCGGCGCAAAGTGGTTTAGCTTAGATGAAGTCCTGCGCCTGCGCGCGTTCTTTGCTGCCGAAGGGTCCAAGGCGAAAGAGTATGAACCTTACCGCCCCGATGGTCAGCCAGCGAAACTGGTTGCTGTCGCGAACTTCAAAGGCGGGGTGGGCAAGACGTCCACTGCCGCGCATTTGGCGATGTCTGCGGCGCTGGATGGCTACAAAGTGCTGGTGATTGATCTGGACAGTCAGGGGTCGATGACATCGATCTTTGGCGGCACAGTGAAGGATGAATGGGACACAGTGTTCCCGCTGCTGGCCCGTCACTACGCCGACCATTTGCAAACCGACAACAAGGCCCGCGTGTCGCGCGGCGAAACACCGATCCCGCTGGATGAAACACTGGCCGAGGCGCGGAAAGTGACGTCCAAGGACCTGATCCAATCGACCCACTGGCCAAACATCGACCTGATCGGTGCGCAGCTGAATCTGTACTGGGCCGAATTCCAAATCCCCGTCTGGCGCATGCAAGCCCGCGGGTGGAAGCTGTGGGATGCCCTGACAGACCGTCTGGATGCGGACGGGGTGCTGGATGAATACGACATCGTCTTCCTCGATACCCCCCCTGCCCTTGGTTATCTGACAATCAACGGCCTCGCCGCAGCTGACATCCTGCTGGTGCCATTGGGCGCGTCGTTTCTGGAGTTCGACAGCACGGGCCGCTTCTTCGACATGCTGCACGCGACCTTTGCCAGCATCGAGGATGGTGAAAACATCGCCGCGCGTGCGCTGGGGACCGAGGAGCTGGCGTTCGAATGGGATGCCGTCCGTGCCGTGGTCACACGGTTCGATTCAGGGCAGCAAGCGGAAATGGCGGCGTTGATGCAAGCCTACCTTGGGCCTACGCTTAGCCCCCACCGTCAGGACTTTACCGCGCTGATCGGTCAAGCGGGCGAAAGTGTGAACGGGATTTACGAGGCGGATTACCGTGATTTCAATCGCGAGACCTATGCCCGGGGCCGTGAAACATTTGATGAGACTTACGCTGCGTTCAAGAAGCTGTTGATCGGGGCGTGGGCGCGGGATGTGAAACTGGATGCTGGGGAATGAGTGATGCGCCCCTTTACCAGCGGATTTTTCGCAAGCCCCGTACGGCAAGCACGCCAGAAGCGGAGACTTTGGTTGCAGTGTGTTTCTTTGGTGTCTCTGCAATTGTAGACGTCATTGCGCCACAAGACCGCATCCAAGCATCTTCAATCCCGTTTATCACGCTTTGGGCAATGACGCTTTATCGCCATGAAAGCTATTCGGGTCCCAGCAAACGGTTGTCGGTTTATGGCACGTTTTATCACAGTCTGAAGCCACCATTGTTTTACATGTCACTGTTCGTAACGACGATGACAATTGGTGGGCTGATTGCTTGCTTTCTGATCTCGTTTATCCTGTTTGGTATCTATGCTGCGTTCTTTCAAAAACCTGCGCCACGTTCGCAAGACTGGCATCAGTTGTATCAGATGCCATCACAGGTCACAGGGCGGTGTTTCGCTGCGATACATGTGCACCTTTGGCCTTTTGTGACTCTGGCTGTGATCTTTGGAACCCTCGCCCTGACCCGAACCCCTGCTTGGGCTATTCTTGCAGGGTCATCCTGCCTTGCCTTCACCCCCCTCGCCTACCCACGCAATCCGTTAACGGGGCGTCCGGTACTCTCAAAACTTTTCAACCTTTTGGCTGTGTGTTTGATCACATTCGCGGCCATCACGCTGATCCAGAAAGGACACTGATATGGCCAAACGCAAACGCCTGACCGTCCCGACCGCTAATCCGAATGCAGAAGGGACGCAGATCGAAAGTTCCGCCATGCCTTTTGCCGATGCCAGCCAGTTGAAAGCAAATGCTTTGAAGGCGAATCCTTTAGCAACCCCCGCACCCGAACCCCGCCGCGCCCCGATTGCCGATATCGCAGGTGAGGCCGCTGCTACGTCCGCACTGGAAAAAGTCGCGGGTGAACTGACCGCTGCGAAACGCGATGGACGCATGGTTCAGGTCATAAACCAGAACGCCATTCAGCAAGATTATCTGTCCCGCGATCGGATTGTGATGGACGCCGATGAACTGGACACGCTGAAGAATTCGATCCTGAAACGCGGCCAGCAAACTCCGATTGAGTTGATGGACATTGGCAATGGCGATTACGGTCTGATTTCCGGGTACCGCCGCCTGCAAGCGATGCGGGATCTGGCGGTCGCAGGGCATATTGATCCGACCATTCTGGCGCTGGTGCGCAGTCCTGATCAATCCTCTGACGCATATGTTGCCATGGTGGAAGAAAACGAAATCCGTGTCGGCCTGTCGTATTTTGAACGCGCCAACATCGTACGCGAAGCGGTGCGTGCGGGGGTGTTCATTTCTGAAACCGTAGCACTGAATGAATTGTTCGGGGCGGTGTCGCGATCGAAACGATCCAAGATCAAATCCTTCTTGCCTATTGTGGGCCAGTTGAAAGATGCGCTGAAATTTCCGCAAGCGCTGACCGAACGTGTGGGGCTGTCCCTGTCCACGCGTTTTGCCGCAGACGACACTTTCGGCATCAAACTGCGGGACCGCTTGCGCAAATCCGAAGTGCACACCGCGGCCGAGGAAGCTGCAATTCTGTCCAAAGCCGCCGACAGTGGTGTGGTGGATGATCGGCCCGCCCCAGTTCGTTCTGGGCAACCGTCACCGCAGGCACCCGTTGCGAAACCGGATGCGCTTTTGTTGCCGACACCGCATTGCCTCGGCTACGTTGGACACGCTTTCGCTCGAAATGAACCGCCAAGACCACAGAGACCGCGCAGAAGAAGGACGCGAAGCGTTGGTGATGC